>JBOHEL010000470.1:0-4180 GCA_050700995.1 Sciscionella sp.
GCCCGGAAGCGGGCAGAGATGGTGGGCCGCCCGGGGCTCGAACCCGGAACCTACGGATTAAAAGTCCGCAGCTCTACCAATTGAGCTAACGGCCCGCGAGCGGGAGTCTAACCAACCGTGGTGGGCCGCCGTTGAGGACGGTAGCGATCGGGGCGCGTCACCCCATACCTGTCAAGGCTTGGGCTCAATCGCGGGCGTATGCGCTCGCCGGTCGCTCGCTCACGCAAGCTCCCGCTCGATCGCCCCGGCGAGCCGGATGAGCGAGGACCGTAGGGGCTGAGTGTAGTCGAGCGCCGCCCACCGAATACGGCTGACGACCGCCATGCAGCCGTCGCGGTCGATAGTCCGCGCCAGCTCGTCGGCTATGGCCTCCGTCGGTAGCTGGGGAAGGCAGGGGATGTGGACGAACTCCCGGCCTACCGGAATGACGGCTCGCTCATCCGCACCGAACGCTGCGTGGCATACGACACAGCGGTAATTGCGCTCCTGCCCGGTCGCGGCGTTCTCCACAGTTGCCACCCCCAGCAACTAGGTTACCCGCCAGTTACAGCCGCTAACCAAGATCACCCAAACGGGTAGCAGTGGCGCACACCCAACGTTTCGCCATACCTGCCCCAGCCGCGGCCAAGTGCACGAACGGTGAGTGCTGACACACGGCTATCGCCGTGGGAAGCACTCACCGTGGGACAGGCGTAATGATGATGGCGCCGGTGCACAGATCCACGCTCAGCACCGCGTGGTTGGGGATGGGCGCCCAGCCATCGGCATCAGACACGATTCCCGACGACGCGGCGGCAACCAGGTCCTCGGTCTCGCGGTAGGCCATCGGGAAGTATGGCGGCAACACCGCGCCGCTTGCCAGATCGTCGGCAGGCCACACCGGGATCGTCGTGGCCTGCCACTGGGCGTCGTGCCAGCTGACGATGTGCAGCGCGTCGGGCCCGAGCAGCATGGCGTTGAGGCTGGATGCGTCAATGCCGACCTCGCCCATCCGCGCGACCACGTGATCGACCGCCCTGGGCACGGAACGGCCGTTGTGGTCGAGTTCGTCGCGCATGGCGAGGAAGTACCGCTCGCTGTCACTCGCGCCGCGCGGCGACCGGCTGCTGTGCTCGGACATCAGCAGGTCGACCCGATCGCCGGGCAGTATCGCGCCGTTGTGCGCCAACGCCCACGGCTCGTCCACGAACGGGTGGTTGCTGAGCAAACCGTGCCCGTATCCCGGAGTGCCGAGACGCAGATGGACGAACGCCGCGCGGGTGGCCGCCCCGTGTGCGAAGTCGGTGAACCGGCGGTCCGTGCGGGCGGCCGCGACCGAACGTCGCACCCGCATGACGCCGTGCTCGTCGTACCAGGCGGCTCCCCAACCGTCGGCGTGGACGTTGGACAGGTGCACGAACCGGTCAACCGCCGCGCGGCCGAGTACCTGTTCCAGGGTGACGGGCGTCCGCGAAATCCAACCGACCAGACGGCACATCAGACGTACTTGCCCATCCCGCCACCGACATCGATGACCGCGCCGGTGATGTAGCTCGCTCGCGCGCCCGCCAGGAAGGCGACCACACCTGACACCTCCTCGACCCTGCCGAAACGGCCGAGCGGCACCTCGGCACTCGCCAGCCCGCCGAAGAACTCCTCCCGGCTACGGTCGGGCGCACGGCGCGCGCGGATGTTCTCCCACTGTGGAGTGTCGACGAAACCGATGTTGACACTGTTGACGAGGATGCTCTCCGCGCCGAACTCCTGCGCCAGCACCTTGTTCAGGTTCAGACACGCTGCTCGGATCACGGTGGTGGCGAAGAAAGCCGGATCAGGATACTTCGCATACACCGCGTTGACGTTGATAACGCGGGCGGATTCGCTCGCGCGCAGGTGCGGCAGCGCGGCGCGGAAACAGCGGATCTGCGAGAACAGCTTCACATCGAGGTCACCCCGCCAGTCGTCGTCGGTAAGGTTCTCGAAGCCGCCGGGGTGCGCCCCGCCGGCATTGTTGACGAGGATGTCGACACCACCGAGCGCCGCAGCGGAAGCGTCTACGAACCGGCGCACCTGATCGTCGTCGGTAACGTCGGCGACCTGATGGAATACCCGCACGTCCGGCGACCGCTCGACGATCGCGGCCGCCGCTCGCGCCAACTCGTCCCCATTGCGGGAACAGATCGCGACCGACGCACCTTCGGCCGCGAGTTCCCGTGCCACCTGCAGGCCGATGCCCTTCGACCCGCCGGTGACGATGGCCCGCCGCCCTGTCAGCCCAAGATCCATGCTCAGCGCTCGCCTTCGACGGCCGACGGCACCACCTGGCTGCTGGCGTGCTCGATCAGGGTGGCCCTCGGTGGCGTGAACACGTCGAGTTCGCGGCAGGACGCATCCCCGGTGCGAGCCCCGTGCGGCACCCACGGCGGGATGACAGCGACATCGCCCGCGCGCATCGTGCGGGTGGCACCGTCGATGGTGAACTCGAACTCGCCTTCCGTGACGATGACGATCTGCTCCTCGATATGGCTGTGCAGCGGTGCCTTGGTATGCGGCTCGAACGAGACGAAGTTGACGATGGCACCCTTGCCGAGTACGGGCTGAAAATTCAGTCCCGGCACCATCTCCACGGCCTCAATGGCGGCCACGTCGACGAAACGTCCCGCCGCCGTCGGGGTACCTGCGCCGTCGGTACTGAAATGTTGCGTATTGCTGCTCATGTCGCTCCTCACGAATCAGGTCGGCGTCACTGGTGGATGGACCTGACGGCCGTGGCCAGCCGGGCGATGCCGAGGTCGATATCGGGCTCGCTCACCCGGCTGTAGGAGAGCCGGAGGTGCTCGTTGTCGTGGTGCTCGGCGAAGAAGCCCGCACCGGGAACGAATGCCACGTCGGCTTCCCGCGCCCGCAGCGCGAGCTCCGCCGTGTCGACACCAGGCACCCGCACCCAGCTGAAGAAGCCGCCGTGCGGCACCGTCCAGGTGCCAAGCCCAACGAGGTGTGTCCCCAGTGCGGCGGTCATGGCCGTCGCACGCGCCCGATACAGGTCTCTGGCGCGTAGCAGGTGGGCATCGAGGTACCGACCGCGCAGGAATTCCTCAAGCATCCGCTGGCCAAGGGCGCCGGCACACTGATCGGAGTTCTGCTTGGCTATCGCGAGTTGGGTGATGATCACCGACGGCCCCACCGCCCACCCGAGGCGCACGCCGGGGAAGAAGGTCTTGGAGAACGTGCCGATCTGCACGACCACATCGGGTCCGAGCGACCACAGGCTCGGCCGTGCCGTGTCGTCGAACCCGAGCTGGCTGTAGGCGACATCCTCGACGATGAGTACGCCATAGCGCCTGCACAGTTCCACCAGCGCACCGCGGCGCTCACCTGACAGTGTCTGGCCGCTGGGGTTCTGGAAGTCGGGAATGGTGTAAAGCAGCTTGGGCGGCGTCGCCGATGACGCCAGCAGTGCGGCGAGGGCGTCCAAGTCCAGCCCGTCGTCATCCATCGCCACACCACGCAGCCGCGGATCGAACGCCGTGAAGCCCGACACCGCGCCGAGATAGCTCGGCTCCTCCACCAGCACCACGTCGCCGGGATCGAGCATCGACTTGGCGATCAGGGTGACCGCGTCAATACCGCCGCTGGTGATCATCAACTCACCTTCGGCGGGCCGCAGGCCGTCGGTCTCCCGCACCACATCGGCGATCGCGTGGCGCGTGCTCTCGATTCCCTCGCTCGGCGCGTATTGCAGCGCGACCGCCGCATCGTCGTCAAGCAGCCTGCGTGCGATATCGCCGAGCACATCAGTAGGGAACAGCGAGGGATCGGGAAACCCACCGGAAAAGTTGACGACGCCACGAGCGTTGGCGAGCGCGAGGATGCCTCCGAGCAGATCCGGTTGGGAATGGGTGCGCCCAGCCAGCCGGGTGGACCAGTCGAGGGAACCGCGCGCCCCGGTGGCGCTGTCGCGGACAGCTTCCCCTGCGAGGTTGCCCATCTGAAGTCCCCCAATTCTGAGGCTTGCCAGTTAGCTTCTGTCTTGACAACGGCTTACATATGGCAGGAAGCTACCAGGTACCACCTTACGTATCACAGGTTACTGTGTCCAGATTGTGATCATCTGACAGCCGGACAGGGCGGGAACGATGGCGGAGTCGCACCGAGCGAGGAAGTCTGCCCCCTTCAAGCCGCTTGGCTCGATCGGCGGCTA
>JBOHEL010000471.1:0-4166 GCA_050700995.1 Sciscionella sp.
ACGATCGGCAAATTCCTAACCAGCAAGGGCCCCGGCCTGCAACAGCTCGCCTATCGGGTGAGCGATATCGACACTGTGACCGCCGCGCTGAAGGAAAAGGGCGTGCGGCTGCTCTATCCCGAGGCGAAGCGCGGTACCGCCGACAGCCGGGTCAACTTCGTGCATCCGAAGGACGCCGGTGGCGTGCTCGTCGAGCTGGTGGAACCGTCGACAACGATCCACTGAGGACGTCGGTACGCGGGCCGGTGCGTTCCCTCACAGCGTCCAGCACTGGCGCAAGAGCGTTACCACTCAGTAACATATCGCATCAACAAGCTAGCCGTCGCCGCCATGATCGACCGCCCCCCACGAACGCGCCAGGAGGCCGCCGTGCAGAAGATTCTCGACGCCATCCTTGCCGATGAACTCGATTCGATCGGCACCATCGAGCTACCGGAGAGCTACCGGGCTGTCACGGTACATGCCGACGAAGCTGAGATGTTTTCCGAGTTGCCGAGCAGCGAGAAGGACCCCCGCAAGTCACTACATGTGGAGGAAGTACCAACGCCGGAGCTGGGCCCTGGCGAGGCACTGGTGGCCGTGATGGCCAGCGCGATCAACTACAACACGGTGTGGACCTCCATCTTCGAGCCGGTCTCGACCTTCTCCTTCCTGCGCCGCTACGGCAAGACCTCGCCGCTGGGCGCAAGGCACGACCTTCCCTACCACGTCGTCGGCTCCGACCTAGCCGGTGTCGTGGTGCGTACCGGGCCAGGCGTGCACGCCTGGAAGCCCGGCGACGAGGTCGTCGCGCACTGCCTTTCCGTCGAGCTGGAACACCCGGACGGACACAACGACACGATGCTTGACCCCGAGCAGCGGATCTGGGGATTCGAGACGAACTTCGGTGGGCTAGCCGAACTCGGCATGGTCAAGGCGAACCAGCTGATGCCCAAGCCAAGGCACCTGTCATGGGAGGAGGCGGCATCCCCTGGCCTGGTGAATTCCACCGCCTACCGACAACTCGTCTCCCGCAACGGAGCGGGCATGAAGCAGGGCGACACCGTGCTGATCTGGGGCGCGTCAGGCGGGCTCGGCTCGTACGCCACCCAGTTCGCGCTCAACGGTGGCGGCACGCCGATTTGCGTAGTCTCCAGCCCCGAGAAGGCCGAGATCTGCCGCAAGATGGGCGCGGAACTGATCATCGACCGCAACGCCGAGGGGTATCGGTTCTGGTCAGATGAGAACACCCAGGACCCCGGGGAGTGGAAGCGGTTCGGCAAGAAGATCCGCGAGCTGACCGGGGGCGAGGACCCCGACATCGTGTTCGAGCACCCAGGCAAGGAGACCTTCGGTGCTTCGGTGTTCGCGGCGAAGCGCGGCGGCACCATCGTGACCTGCGCATCGACGAGCGGGTACATGCACCAGTACGACAACAGGTACCTGTGGATGAACCTCAAGCGGATCATCGGTTCGCACTTCGCGAACTACCGCGAGGCATGGGAAGCGAACCAGCTCATCGCCAAGGGCAAGATTCACCCGACGCTGTCGCGGGTGTATCCGCTCGCAGAGACCGGCCAGGCGGCCTACGACGTGCACCGCAACACCCACCAGGGCAAGGTCGGCGTGCTCTGCCTCGCCCCTGAGGAGGGTCTCGGCGTTCACGATACGGAGTTCCGCGCCAAGCACGTGAAGGAGATCAACCGCTTCAGGGGGGTCTGAGGCACGAAGAGGCGGGCGACTGTGCACAGGGTTGGGGGGTCTTGAAGACACCCCAACCCCCGGTACTCAGCGGTTGCATCTGGTGGCTGGGGGTCTATTCCTGCCCCAGCCAAGGTACGGTGGCCCACTATGAGCCTTGCCGACGACCGGGATCTCGTGCCGCTGGGGACCGGCTTCGACATCGTCAAGCGTGGTTACAGCCGGACGCAGGTCGAGGAGCACCTCGAACGCCTGGACGCCGACCTACGGCTGCTCGCTGCCGACCGCGACGCGGCGGTGTCCCAGGGCGCCGACCTGGCGAAACAGCTTGAGCAGCAACGCTCGGAGATCAGCGACCTGAACGCGCAGATCGACCGGTTGTCACTGCCGCCGACGACGTTGGAAGGCCTCTCGGAACGGCTGCAGCGGATGCTGCGCCTAGCCCAGGACGAAGCGGCCGAGATCAAGGCGCGCGCGGAAGCCGAAGCCGGGCATATCCGAGCGCGCGCGGAAGCCGACGCCACGGTGCTGCGGGGCCATTACGAGCAGCGCATCACGGACCTGGACAACCGCAGGGCCGAGATGGAGGTCGAGCACCGGGGAGTACTGACGAAGGCCCACGCGAAGATGGCGGAACTCTCCCAGAGGGCCAAGGACGAGCGGGCTCGCGCGGACGACGAGGCCGAGCAGCGCCGTACCCAGATCGAGGAGGACTTCGAGATTGCGATGTCCTCCCGGCGTACGGAGGCGATGCGTGCGCTGGCCGAGCAGGAGGCGCACAGCAAGGCGGAAGCCGAGCGGCGGGTGCGAGTGGCGACCGAGGAAGCGGCCAGGATCAGCAACGACATCACGGCAAGGGACCGCAGGAGCAAGGACGAGGCTGAGCGCAGGGTCAGGGAAGCCACCGAGGACGCGATCCGTCGCCGGGAACGGTCCACTGCGGAGACCACCCAGCGCATCAACGCCGCAGCCGCGCGGGTCGAATCGCTGCGCAGGCTGCGCACCCAGATCGCGAATCAGCTCTACACCGCCCGCGACCTGCTGGCGCACAGCGTGCCCAACCTCGACCCGCTGCCCGACGAAGAGTCCGAAGCACCGCAGGCCGAGACTCCGCAGGGCACCAAGCTGCCGCACGGCGAACAGACAACGCAGACCCTGCATCCGGCGAGCCCGCCGCAGACGGCGGCCGCGAGCCCCGCAGCCAAGCCGCAACCGGAGGGCAAGCACGAGAAGCCGGCCGCACCGGTACACGTCCGCGAGCCCTCACCCAACAAGCGCTGACGGACATTCGGTCGGCGTCACCACCTGCGCCTGGCTGGCTTGCGACGATCACGCGCCTGCCAGCAAGCGGTATGCCAGTGCCTGCGGTCGGTGACCGATCCGGCCTCGTCGGCGGGCCACGCCACCACATGCGGCACGCCGATGCGGATCTCATGGTCGCATCCCGGACAACGGTAGAGCTTAACCGCCTGTGATCCCGGCACCGGGCGCACCACCCACTCGCCGTCCCCAGCCTCCTCGTGGCGCGTCAAGCCCATTCCGTCGCTGAGCTGGCGCGGCTCGCCGGACACCGCCTTGCGAACCCGAGGTCGGTTGCGGCGAGGCATGTCAACACCGTAGCGGCCCAGATCCGTGAGTACTTTCGTCGGTTATAGCCGACGAAAGTACTCACGGATCAGGTGTAGTCGCGGAAACCCTTTCCGGTCTTGCGGCCGAGCCTGCCCGCGGTGACCAGATGCTCGAGTAGCGGGGCCGGGGCGAACCCGGCCTCCCGGAACTCGTTGTAGAGCGTGCGCTCGATCGCCAGCGAAACGTCGAGCCCGACCACGTCGAGCAGCTGGAAAGGCCCCATCGGCAGGCTGCAACCGACCTTCATCGCGGTGTCGATGTCATCGGCCGAGGCGTAGTGCCCCTCCAGCATCGAAACCGCGTCATTGAGGTACGGGAAGAGCAGCGCATTCACGATGAAGCCCGCACGGTCGCCACAGTGCACCGGGTGTTTGCGGACCCGCTCACAGACCGCGTGCACAGTCGCCACCACATCCGGCGCGGTCGAGATGGTGGCGACCACCTCGACCAGCTTCATCACTTGGGCAGGGTTGAAGAAGTGCATCCCGATCACGTCTGCTGGGCGCGAGGTAGCGGCCGCGCATTCGATGACCGGCAGCGAAGAGGTCGTGGTCGCCAGGATCGCGCCCGGTTTGACCACGTCGTCGAGCGCGGCGAACACCGCTTGTTTTATCGAGAGCTCCTCCGCGATGGCTTCCACGACCAGGTCCGCGTCGGCGAGCTCGTCGAAGTCCACAACCGGCACGATCCGCGCCAGCGCCGCATCGCGGTCGGCGTCGGACATTCGGCCCCTTGCTACCGATTTGTCCAACGACTTGCGCACCTTGGCCACCGAAGCCTCGGCCTTCTCTGTGCTGCGGGCCCGCCGCACCACCTGGTAACCGCTCGTGGCGAAGACCTCGACGATGCCGGTGGCC
>JBOHEL010000472.1:0-4133 GCA_050700995.1 Sciscionella sp.
GGTATTCCGGATGCTCCCGTGGTGTGCGGGCCGACCCGAACACGGTGACCGCCTTCGGCACGTCGGCCAGCGCCCCGAAACCTTCCACGAACTCGGCCTGGATTCGCATCACCCGGAAGGGGTCGGAATGCACCCAGTCGCTAGGCCCTCGGGAGTCGAGCAGCCGTTCGTCGGTGGTTGTCGGCTCCACCCTGCGGGAGCGCCGCAAGATAACCGGGCCGCGCTGCTTCTCCGCAGGATGCTCGTTGTTGTTGCTGCTCCCCTGAGTCGTCACGACGTCCGAGGCTAGCCCACGAGCCGCCGCAACACGTCCACGCAGTGCGCGATCTGCGCTGCGGGCACGTGCTCTTGCTGAGTGTGCGCCAGTGTCGGATCGCCGGGCCCGAAGTTGACCGCGGGCATGCCAAGCGCGGCGAACCGCGCCACATCCGTCCATCCGAGCTTGGCCACCGGCGCGGCTTCGGCCGCCGTCACCAGTTCGGCGGCAGCAGGCTCCGAGAGCCGCGGCAACGCACCCGCCGAGCCGTCCACGACGGCTAGCTCGAAACCCGCGAACACCGCCCGCAGGTGTGCCTCGGCGTCGACGAGCGAACGGTCGGGAGCGAAGCGGTGGTTGACGGTGAGCACGCAGTCGTCAGGCACCACGTTGCCCGCGACCCCGCCCGCGATCTTCACCGCCTGCAGCCCCTCGCGATACTCGCAGTCGTCGATCACGACCCGCCGTGGCCGGTATTGCTCAAGCACCCGCAGCGCACCCGTCACGGCATGGATCGCGTTGCTCCCCATCCATGCCCGAGCGGTGTGCGCACGGGCTCCGGTGGTTCGCAGTTCCACCCGGATAGTTCCCTGGCAACCGGCCTCGACCACCGCGTTGGAGGGTTCACAGACGATCGCCAGCTCACCGCGCAGCCAGTCGGGCAGCTCACGTTCGATCCTGCCGAGGCCGTTGCGTGAAACCTCGATCTCCTCGCAGTCGTAGAAGACGAAGGTAAGGTCATGGCGTGGTTCGGCGACCGTGGCCGCGAGGTGCAGCATCGCCGCGTCACCGCCCTTCATGTCCACCGTGCCACAGCCGTGCAGCGCAAGATCCGGCCCGCTGCCGGTACGCCGGTGCGGGTGGTTCCCGTTGATCGGCACGGTGTCGAGGTGACCGGCAAGCACCACCCTGCGCGCTCGACCAAGGTTGGTTCGCGCCAGCACCGCGTTCCCGCTGCGAGTGATCTCCAGGTGCGGCGCCTGACCGAGCAGCGCGCTGTACACGGCGGCAGCCAGCTCATCCTCGTCACCGGACACGCTGGCGATGTCAACCAGCGCGGCTGTCAGTTCTACCGGGTCAGCGGCAAGATCGAGGCTGAGAGCTTGTGGCACGGTCACGGTGACACACGCTACCGGCGACGGCACCTGCTGATGCGGACACCTCGCTGCGTAGCCTGGCCAGGTGAGGGATATCCGAGGCATAGCGGTAGTGACGGCATTGGCGGGTGTGCTGCTCGCGGGCTGCGGAGGTGGGCAGTCCGGCGGGTCGCGGCCTTCGGTGAACGAGGACCTGCAGGCGCTGCAGAGCAAGATCCCGCTGCTGCAGGCAGACGAGTGCTACACCGCTGACGCGCACGTGGTGTTCCCTCGTTGCGGGAAGTATGTGACCCAGCTCGCCAGCACCGTCGGCTCGCTGAAGGCTCAGCTTGCCCCGAAGGGAGCGCGGCTGCGCGGGGAAGTGAAGTCGCTCGGTGACGGGATCAACGAGTACCAGCGGCAGGACTGCGGCAACTCCAGCGGCCAGCCGAGCGCCACACAGGAAAAGGCCTGCCCGCACGCGCTGATCACCATGCACGACAGCCTGCACGGCATGGGTCAGTACCTGGCGAGCCTGCCGACCTCGACCGGCTGACCACAGGCCCCGGAGGGCACCGGGAAATGCCGCCGATTACCGTTTCCCACCATGAGCTCGACAGCCGAAACGCCCGATCAGCAGCCGACCGGCGCCCACGGCGTCGGCATCGCTACCGTCACCGCCGACGGCACCGTGCTCGACACCTGGTACCCCTCGCCGAAGCTCGGCCTCCCGACAGAAACAGGCAGCCGCCAACTTTCCGTCGACGACGCGGTGGCAGCCCTCGGAACGTCGGTCACCACGCTGCTCGGCCCCGATGACGAGCGCGGAGTCACGCTGGTCGCGGTCCGTACCGGCATCAGTTCGCTGGCGGACGCACCCGTTGACGCGCACGACATGTACCTGCGCCTGCACCTGCTCTCCTCGCGACTGGTTCGCCCGCATGGTGCCAACCTCGACGGAATGTTCGGGCTACTGGCCAATGTGGTCTGGACTAACCACGGGCCGTGCCCTGTCGAGGGTTTCGAGGCGACAAGGCTGCGGTTGCGGGCACGCGGCGCGGTGACCGTGTACGGGATCGACAAGTTCCCCCGGATGGTCGACTACGTGATACCGGCGGGCGTTCGAATAGGGGACGCCGACCGGGTCCGGCTCGGTGCGCACCTCGCGCGGGGCACGACGGTGATGCACGAGGGCTTCGTGAACTTCAACGCTGGGACGCTTGGCGCCTCGATGGTGGAAGGCAGAATCTCCGCCGGTGTCGTGGTGGGTGACGGTTCCGATATCGGCGGTGGTGCCTCCATCATGGGAACCCTTTCCGGGGGCGGCAAGGCGGTCGTCTCGGTCGGGGAACGGTGCCTGCTCGGGGCGAACGCAGGCATCGGGATCTCGCTCGGCGACGACTGCGTGATCGAGGCGGGGCTCTACGTCACGGCTGGGACCAAGATCGCCTTGCCGGACGCCCGCACCATGAAGGCCCGCGAGGTGTCCGGCCAGTCGAACCTGCTCTTCCGCCGCAACTCGACGACGGGAGCCGTAGAGGTGGTGGAGCGCTCCGGCGGTGGCATCGAACTGAACGCGGCCCTACACGCCCACAACTGACTGCTGAAAGTGGCTCTTGTTCCAAAGATGGGCACGAAAGCCACTTTCAGCAGCCACAATTGCGTGAAAGCCACTTTCAGCGGTTGTCGGCCGACAGGCGGGCCGCGGCGGCGGCGATGCGCTCGTCGGTAGCGGTGAGCGCGAATCGCACGTGCCGGCCACCGGTGGGCCCGTAGAACGTTCCGGGCGCCACCAGGATCCCGCGCGCGGCAAGCCAGTCCACGGTGTCCCAGGCGTCTTCACCGCGCGTGGCCCACAGGTACAGGCCGGCCTCGGAGTGGTCGATGCGGAAGCCTGCCGCGGTGAGCGCGGCCCGCAACACCGTGCGGCGCCCGGCGTAGCGCGCGCGCTGCGTTGCCAGATGCTCATCGTCGAGCAGCGCCGCGGTCATCGCTTCCTGCACCGGCAGCGGCACTATCAGCCCGGCGTGCTTGCGCACCTGGAGCAGACGCTTCACCAGCGCGGGATCGCCCACCACGAATCCGCCGCGATAGCCTGCGAAGTTCGACGACTTCGACAGCGAGTGCACCGCGAGCAGGCCCTCGAACGAGCCGCCACAGACCTCGGGATGCAGTAGCGACACCGGCCGCTCGCCGTCCCAGCCGAGCGAGAGGTAGCACTCGTCTGCCGCGACAACGGTGCCCCGCTCCCGCGCCCACTCCACCACCTTGCGCAGGTGCGCGACCGGCAGCACCTTGCCGGTCGGGTTGGACGGCGAGTTCACCCAAAACAGTGCCGGTCGCGCGGGGCCGAGCGCGTGCGTCGCATCTGAGCGCACCGGCTGCGCCATCGCGAGGCGTGCGCCGACCTCGTAAGTCGGGTAGGCGAGCTGCGGAAACACGACGGTGTCCTTGGCGCCAAGCCCGAGCAGGGTCGGCAGCCAGGCGATCAGCTCCTTGGAGCCGATCGTGGGCAGCACCGCCGCCGGGTCGACGCCTGCGACACCGAAGCGCCTGCGCATCGCACCGGCAGCCGCCACCCGCAACTGCTCAGTGCCATGGGTGGCCGGGTAGCCCGGGATCTCGGCAACGGCCATCAGCCCCCGCCTGATCACCTCGGGCACCTCGTCTACCGGGGTACCGACCGAGAGATCGACGATCCCGTCGGAGTGCGCACGAGCGGTGTCAGCGGCGCCGGTCAGCGAGTCCCACGGAAAGTCAGGGAGTGACCGGACGCCGCTCATCACCCTTGCGGCGGGAGG
>JBOHEL010000473.1:0-4128 GCA_050700995.1 Sciscionella sp.
GCCGCTTCGCCGCGATCACCGCGGTGCTGCCGCTACGCCGCGTCGCGGGCCGGGCTCCGGAGGCAGCCAATTTCACCGTCACGTTGCGCGTTCGCGTGCTGCTTCACGTGCTGGCGATGGCGCCTGCCGCACTGCGTGAGCGTCGTGTGACGGACAGCACGACGTCGCGGCGAGCGGTCTGGAGCGACTGGGCGGGACACACCGGCTGACCACCGTGCACGAGCCCCCGGGTGATGAGGCAGGCTGTACCCGGACGGCGGGTGCGAGCCGACCGGGTGCGGGTGTCCCGCAAGACACAGGAGGCGGTTCGTTGAGCGCAGCGTCACGGGGAGAGGCGCATGAGGTCCCAGCTCCGGCTGTCTCGGTGGTGCTCGTCAACTACCGAGGAGCCGAGCACACCATCGCCTGCCTGCGGGCACTGCGGAGCGACCTCGACTACTCCGCCGACCGCCTGCAGCTCATCTGCGTGGATAACGCATCCGGCGACGGCAGCGTGCAACGGATCAAGCGCGCGGTACCGGGTGTGCAGATCGTCGAGTCTTCGGTCAACACCGGTTTCGCGGGCGGCTGCAACCTCGGCGCCCAGCACGCCACGGGCGATGTGCTGGCATTCCTCAACAACGACGCGCGGCCGCATCCTGGCTGGGTCCGCGCCGCGGTGCTGGCGCTGCGCGCCGATCCGACCGTCGGGGTGATCGCAAGCAAGGTGCTCGACTGGGACGGCGAGAAGATCGACTTCGTCGATGCGGGACTCACCTGGTTCGGCATGGGGTACTCGCGCGGGGCGGGGACACCCGACGATCCTGCGCAGGACGTCGCACGCGACACGCTGTTCGCCACCGGCGCCGCGATGTTCGTCCGCGCCGGGGTCTTTCGGGAGTTGGAGGGCTTCGACGAGCGCTTCTTCATGTTCTACGAGGACGTGGACTTCGGCTGGCGGGCGAACCTGCGGGGTTGGCGGGTTCGCTTCGTGCCGGAGTCGATCGCGTACCACCGCCACCACGCATCGATGTCGCAAGTGGATGGCGCCGAGGGGGCAAGCGAGACCTATCTGCTTGAGCGAAACGCACTGGCCGCGATGTACAAGAACTTCTCCGACGAGACCTTGGCGCGGGCGTTGCCAGCGGCGCTGGCATTGACGGTGCGCAGGGCAACCGCACGCGGCAAGCTCGACCCCAGTCAACTGGAAATCCCCCGCCGCACCGGCGACGAGCCGGCCACCGTCGAGATGCCGCGCACCGCGCTCGCCGGAATGCTGGCCATCGATCAGCTTGTCGACATGCTGCCAGCGCTGGCCGATTCGCGCGCCCAGATCCAGTCGAGCCGGACCCGCACCGATGCCGACCTGCTTCCGTTGATGCGCAAAGCGATCGAGCCTGCCTACCCGCTGCCGCGCTATCTCGCGGCGCACCAGATCCTGCTCGACGCCTTCGGTATCGACGAGATCTTCGGGCGGCAACGTAAGGTACTGATCGTCTCCGGCGATGCGATCACCGATCAGATGGCGGGCCCCGCGATCAGGGCATGGCACACCGCCGAGGTACTGGCAGTCGAGCATGACGTGCGGCTGGTCACCGTCAACCCGCGCTGCGAACCGCCGGAGTCCGCCTTCGACACCCGGGCGTCCAGCAGGAAGGAACTACCGTCCCACGTGGACTGGGCAGATCTCGTTGTGTTACAAGGGCATGCGCTGGAAATGCTGCCCGCGCTGAAGGAACTCGACTCGGCCAAGATCGTGGTGTGCGACGTGTACGACCCCATGCACCTCGAACTGCTCGAGCAGGGCAAGGAGGGCACGGACGACAAGCGCGCCAAGGATGTCGCCGGTGTCACCAAGGTGCTCAACACCCAGTTGCTGCGGGGCGACTTCTTTCTGTGCGCATCCAGCAGACAGCGCCATTTCTGGCTGGGCCACCTGGCCGCGCTCGGTCGTATCACACCTGACATCTACGACGCCGATCCCAGCATGCGCTCGCTCATCGCGGAAGTCCCCTTCGGCCTGCCGTCGGCGCCGCCGAGGCGCAGCGGTACCGGGATACGCGGCGGATCGCATGGGATCGGTGACAGCGACAAGATCGTGCTCTGGGCGGGCGGGGTCTACAGCTGGTTCGATCCGTTGACGCTGGTGCGCGCGGTCGGCGATCTCGCGCAGCGCCGCCCCGATCTGCGGCTGGTCTTCCTCGGCATGCGCCATCCCAACCCCGAGGTGCCCGATATGGGCATCGCCGGTCGGACCAGGGCGCTGGCAGGCACGCTGGGGCTTTCCGGCAAGCATGTGTACTTCAACGAGGGCTGGGTGCCCTATACCCAGCGCCAGAACTGGCTGCTTGACGCGGATTGCGGTGTCACAACGCATTTCGAACACGTCGAGACCACCTTCGCCTTCCGCACCAGGGTGCTGGACTACCTCTGGTCAGGGCTGCCGATCGTGACTACCGACGGGGACTCGTTCGCCGACCTGGTACGCGCGGAGAAACTCGGCGTCGTGGTACCAGCCGAGGACACTGCGGCGCTGGCTTCGGCACTGGATCGGGCGCTCTACGACGCGGACTTCGCCGCCGCGTGCCGCGATCGGATCGCCGTGGTCCGCGAGCGGTTCACGTGGGAGAACGCACTCGATCCGCTAGTGCGGTTCTGCCGCGATCCCCGCCGGGCCGCGGACCGGCTTCCTGGCAGCGGGCCGCTCACCAGCGCCGCACCGCTGTCGACGTCGGAGAAGCTGCGCAAGGACGCCGCGTTACTGCGCGAATATCTCGCCGATGGCGGGACGAGGGAGGTGGCGCGCAGGGCGGCCGGTCGGCTGCGCCGCATCGCCGGTGGCGGCGTGGCGGGACGCCGATGAGCGGGCGGATGCGAGTACTGCTCGACGGTACCCCGCTGCTCGGCCAGCGTACCGGGATCGGCCACTACACCGCGGCGCTTGCCGAGGAGCTCGCGTCGATGTCCGATGTGGACATTCGAGTGGTGGCGTTCACGCTGCGCGGCTGGCACAAGTTGCGGTCGGCGCTGCCCCACGACGTGTGGGCGCGCGGCCTGCCGGTCTCCGCGCGACTACTGCGCAAATGCTGGGCCCGCGGTCGGTTGCCGCCGATCGAGCTGTTCGCGGGTTTGTGCGATGTCGTGCACGGCACCAACTACGTGCTGCCGCCCGCGATCAGGGCCGGTGGCGTGATGACCGTGCACGATCTGGCCTTCCTGGACTTCCCTGAGCAACTTCCTCCCAGTGACGCCGAATTGCCTGGGCTGGTGCGCCGCTGCGCCGACCGCGCCGCCGTGGTGTGCGCACCGACCCGTGCTGTGGCCGAGAGGGTCATGGAGCGGCTGGAGGTTCCTGCCGACCGGGTGCAGGTCACCCCGCTGGGAGTCGACGCGTCGTGGTTTGCCGCGCAACCCCCGAATGACGCGCTTCGCAGCCGGTTGCGATTACCTGCACAGTACCTGCTCTTCGTCGGTGCCGACGGCCCTCGCAAGGGGCTGTCGTCCCTGGTCGCCGCGCACGACTCCCACAAGGAGCTGCCGCCGCTGGTACTCACGGGACCAGGCAAGTCCCGCCTGGGCGAGCGGGTGATGCACACCGGCTACCTGTCCGATGTTGACCTTCGCAGGGTCATGGCAGGAGCAAGCGCGCTGGTGCTGCCTTCCCGCGATGAGGGCTTCGGGTTACCCGTGCTGGAAGCCTTGGCGTGCAACGTCCCCGTGGTGTGTACCGACATTCCCGCGCTGCGTGAAGTGGCCGGTGGCCAGGCGAGTCTGGTGCCCTACGGTGACGTTGACGCGCTCGCTGACGCGCTGGCGCACGCCATGCGCTCCCCGCCGTCCGCGGACGTGCTGGCCGCCCGCCGCGCCCACGCCGCGGGCTTCACCTGGCAGGGCTGCGCACAGGCCACGGTGGAGGCCTACCGGCGCGCCGCGCGGTGACCTGAGCCTGTCGACCACCGGCGTTTCGGCGCCGAACGCCGGTGCGCAGCGCGATGCGGGAACGCACCGAGGGTGGCTGGCGGGTTCAGTGGGCGCGAAGGTCCCTACCGTGCTCGGCGAAGAACGCGGCGAGTGCCGCTCGCCACGGGCGCAGTGGGGTGAGACCAGCTTCCCGCCACTCACGTGCGGAGAGCACGGAGTAGGAGGGGC
>JBOHEL010000474.1:0-4114 GCA_050700995.1 Sciscionella sp.
GTTCTGGAAGGTGGCCCAGGCGAGGCCGCTGCCGATCAGGGCGAGGAAGGAGAGCGCGGCTATCGAGACGCGCAGCCAGAACCGGCCGCCGGGTGAGACCGCACGACGCCGCGGACGGGCAGGCGGCCCCGGGCGCTCATCGGTCACGACTGTCGAGGTTAACCCGGTGCAGCCGGCTATCGCGGTAAGCGCGCCCTGCGTGGGTCGCTTTCCTTCGCCGGCCGTTCGCGCTATAACAGCGCATCAGTCGCCACATCGGGGGATACGCGATCTGTACATTTTCGGCTCTCCCGGCATGGATGTGGGTGGGCCGGCAGGGTTGAGGGCGGTGGATCGCTGATCCGGTAGGGGTGTGAGCGACACGGCGTGCCGGTTGCAGGACGCGCACGGGGCGTGGTCCTAGGTTTCGGTGGACCTGCCAAGATCAACCGGCCCGAAGGGGTTCACGCTCCGTGCGCGTCACCACCGTATTCAACCGTCTGCTCGCTCTTGCGGGCATCACCGTTTCCGGCGTGTGTTTCGGCGCCGACGAGGTCATCGTCCAGATCAGGTTGCGGGCGCGTCGGCTGCGTTGTCCGCGGTGTGAGTTCACGACCCGTGCCCGCTATGACAGCCGGCCGGTGGCCTCCCGCTGGCGTGGCCTGGACCTGGGTCGCTGGCGGGTCACCGTGAGCGCTACGTTGCGCCGGCTGGCATGTCCGGTGCACGGGGTGCGCACCGAGGCCGTCCCGTTCGCCCGGCCTGGGTCGCGGTTCACCGGCGACTTCGAGGACCTGATCGCCTACTTGGCGACCAAGACCGACAAGTCCACAATCACTCGTTTGATGCGCATCGACTGGGACACGGTCGGGCGGATCTGCGCCCGGGTCGTGGCCGACGGGCTGGACCCGGCCCGCCTGGACGGGCTGGTCAACATCGGTGTCGACGAGGTCTCCTACAAACGTCACCATCACTACCTGACGCTGGTCACCGACCACGACGGACGCAAGATCGTGTGGGGCGCCGAAGGCAAGGACACCGCGACCCTGAACCAGTTCTTCACCGAACTCGGCCCCGAGCGTGCCGGCCAACTGCAGGCCGTCAGCATGGACATGGGTGCCGCGTTCAACAAGTCCACCCGCGAGCACGCCCCGAACGCGACCGGCTGCATCGACCCGTTCCACGCAGTCAAGATCGTCACCGACGCCCTGGACGTGGTCCGCCGCCAGACCTGGAACCAGCTGCGCCAGCTGCCGGACCAGGGCGCCGCGAAGAAGTTCAAGGGCGCCCGCTGGTGCCTGCTCAAACGCCCCGAACACCTCACCGACGACCAGTCGGCCACCCTGCGCCAGCTACGCCGCCGCGGCGGGGAACTCTGGCGCGCCTACAGCCTCAAAGAAGCCTTCCGCGCGATCTTCGACGGCGACCTGGAACCCGACGACGTCGCCACCCTGATCGATCGGTGGATCAGCAAGGCCAGCCGCTCCCGGCTGGCCCCGTTCGTCAAGGTCGCCAAAACCATCCGCAAACACCGCGACGGGATCCTCGCCGCCATCAAACTGAAGATCAACAATGGTCGGGCGGAAGGCTTGAACAACCACGTCAGATTGATAACTCGACGCGCCTACGGGTTCCACTCAGCCCAAGCCGCACTCGCCCTGATCATGCTCTCCTGCGGCCCGATCGAACTCCAACTCCCACACGAACGATCACCAGGATGACCCACACTCATGCCGGGAGAGCCTTCTTTGGCTCATCGTCGCGTGTCCTGCACGCTCTTACGGCTTCGCGCGACGGTACGGAACGCGGCGCGAGGGCTCGCTGATGCGCGTGTTGCCGTCCGGGCTGGCGAGCTGCCGTTCCAGATCGGAGAACGCGTCGACGATCTCGGGGGCCTCAAACGCGCGGTTGCGGCGCCCGACCGTGACTTGCGTCAGGATCTGCGCGTCGACCAACCTGCCGATGGCTTGGTTGGTCTGTGGGAAGCTGCGCCCGATCAGGTCGGAGGCGCTGTTCACCGAGATGACGGGCGCGCCAAGCAGCGCACGTAGGAGTAAGTCCGTCGCGGAGCGCGCGCGCACTCTCCCCACGCGCTCGCGCCAAGCCTGTTCGATCGTCCGCGCACGCATCTCGAACGATGCTGCATCTGCGACGGCTCGCCGGCATGCTGCCGCGAAGCGGCCCACCCAGAGGTTGACGCCGTCGGCTGCCGCGCGTGATGTCGCAGATCCTCGATATCGCGTCGCAGCCAGCCCCGCAACGTAGTCACGTGCCCACGTCGCGAGGATCAGCGACACTGGCGGCGAGACTCGCATCGCGAGGCCGCGACGCCGCAACACAAGATGGATCAGCGCTCGACCCGTTCGCCCATTGCCGTCCACGAACGGGTGGATGGTCTCGAACTGGGCGTGGGCGATTGCCGCCTGCGCGACCGCGGGCAGGTCGTCACCGTTGCAAAACGCGCACAGGTCATCCAGCAACGTCTCAACCTGTTCAGGTGGCGGCGGCACGAAGTCGGCCGAACAGGGGTTGTAGTCGCTTCCACCGATCCAGTTCTGCGCGGTCCGAATCGTTCCGGCGTGCGCTTGCAGCCGAGTGCCGCTCAGCAGCCGACGATGGAAGGCCAGGAGCGCAGCTACGGTGAGGTCCTCACCAGGCGCTATCGCCTGAACCGCCTGCGACATGGCGTCGATGTTTGCGAGCACCTCGGTTGCTGTCACGTCGCTCGGTTGTTCGCCAAGCTGCGTGGCCATCTCCGCGCGCAACAACCGGCGGGCCCCCACTTCCAGACCTTCGATGCGCGACGAGGCGACCGCTTCAGCGCGCAGCAGAATTCGTGCCAGCGCCTCGGTGTCAGTCAACGATGTGGCCTGCGCGTCGAACCGCGTGATCGCGGCCTCCGCGTCGCTGATCTCCGCCGCCACGTCACCCCGCAGCATGAACGTGCGGCCAGCGAGCATGTCGGGCACATACACCTCGTACTCGCATGGCCGCCTGTCCCGTCGCGTCGGCGCAGCCAACTCGGGCTGCCAACGACGCCGGACTACCCTTGCCATACACAACTCCTATGTAGGGTTACGACAATACCCTGCATAGGCGTCCGCGTTGTGAAGGGGTTGCTACCGCGATGAGCAGGGTTCGCGCAACTGGGCCGGCCAGGACCCTTGGCGATGGCTGCGTGAATGTCGGGCAGTGTGCTCGACGGTCTTCGACGGTTGCGGATCAGGACGCGCAGCGCGGCCAAGTAGTCCTCGCGCGAGAGCCGGTGGCTCATGAACAGGTCCGGGTTCACGGCGGACAGTCGAACCGCGGCCAGGTCGACCGCGGCGAAGTCGTCCACGTCCTCGGTAAGGATGAAGCGTGCCCCGGCCCCGGCCTCGACCGCATCGGCGATGATCTGCCGATCGCCCTCGCGGGTCGCACTGGATTGCTCAGCTCCGGAGCCGGCGACGCTCAACTTCCACCCGAACACTCGGCGAAGATCCGACACTGGCTTCATCCCCGCCCGCAAGTGACGGTCGCCTTCGGCCTCCGCGTGGCGACTCCACACCGGCAGGAAGCTGTGCCGGTGCGCCGCCCCCACGATCAGCAGCGTGCGCGTGACCGGCTTGCGAGGACGTTGCCGTCGAGGAAGACCTTGACTGGCTCACTCGGCACGCAGGTCGGCTTCGATGTCGTCGGCGTAGTGGTCGACCATCGCCTGCATGAACGAGTCGCGGAACCGCTCGAACTCCGGTTCCGGTATACGGTGCCGATTGCCGACCTTGATTGTCCTAATCTGCCCGGCGGCGATCCGTCGCGAGACCGTCGCGCGCGAGATGTTGAGCACGTCCGCGGCCTGCTGCAGCTTCGGCGTCAGCGAGGATCTGCCGATCAGAAACCTGCGTCTGCGCGAACCGCTCTGGCCGTGTCCCGGTGGGCCCGAGTTCGCGCGAGAGGATGCGCTCCCGAACCGTGGTGAGCGACGTGGCCCGCGGCGGCAGGTGCCGGTTCGCCTGATCTTCCGCGCACCTGCTCCACGTGATGGCCAGGCCCGCCGGATCGCTGCCCGCAATGAGCAGCGTGCGCGTCACTGGGCTGGCCAGTACCGCCGCGTCGAGGAAGGCCAGCGACGAGTCACTCGCCATACAGGTCG
>JBOHEL010000475.1:0-4091 GCA_050700995.1 Sciscionella sp.
GGTGGGACCTGGCTGCGACCGGTGACCCCGCTGTCCAGGCGGTGGCGGCATGAGGATCGAGCAGCTCGCCCTATTTGACGCCGAGGACACGCCGCTCGGCCGCAGCCGTGCGTACCGCGTACTCGCCGCGATCGAACCGTCGATGCCCCTACCAGCACTCGTGCGCCGTGACACCGACCCCGAAGCGGTGACGCTCGTCGAGGTCGAGCAGGAACTACGCCGGGTGATCGAACGGTTCGGTGGCCTGACGGTGGATGTGGAAACGACGGGTTACCCGGTGGGGCATCCGAACTACCAGCTACGGACCGTGCAGCTGGGTGATGACGAGGTGGCCGTGGTGTTCGACGCCGCGGACCTGCGCCAGGCCAGTACTGCGAGTGAGCTGCTGGCGGCGGCGCCCCGGTTGTATGCGCATTCTGCGACGGCTGATCTCGTGCCGTTGGCCTACGCGGGGTTGATCGATTACGAGTCCGGGTGGGCGCGCATGCGGGACACCGTGATCCCCGCCAAGCTCGCCGACCCGGCCAGCACCGGTAGCGACCCCGGGCTCAAGCAGCTCGCTGAGGCGATGCTGGGCGATGCAGCCGTCACCACCTCGGCTGAGGCCGCCCGGGAGGCGTTGTTCACTGCTGGTGGCTGGTTGTCGGACACCACAGCGATCACTCCGGTGGGGAGGTCGGGGTGGGCGCAGGTGGACCCCACGTGGGCCACGATGGTGCGCTACGCCGCCGCTGACGTCCTCGACACTGCCAGGTTGGCCCGCCGGCTACCGAGGACAGCCCCGGATGTGTTGGAGCGGGAACGAACGGTGCAGCGCATGACCGCGCGGATCGCGTACACGGGGCTGCGGTTGGACGGTGGCCGGGTGGACACGCTGCTAGGTGAGCACCACGCCGCGCGAGCTGACGCGGCGAGGCAGGTCCGGGCGCACCACATCGATAACCCCGGCAGTGACCAGCAGGTGGGTGCTGCGCTGTCGGCTGCCGGTGCTCGCTTGCCGTTGACGGACACGGGCCGGCCCTCGGTGGCCGGGGCCGCGCTGGCACCACTCCGGGACACCCCTGGGATCGTGGGTGAGCTGGCGTCCACGGTCCTGGACTACCGCCACCACGACACCGTGATCACCACGTTCCTGGAGCCCTATCAGGCGCTGGTCACCCACGGAGACGGCCGGGTCCGCCCGACCGTGTACACCCTGGGCACCGACACCGGCCGAATGAGCTGCGTACGCCCCAACCTCCAACAACTCCCCCGCGCCGGGGGTGTGCGGGCCTGCATCACCGCCGACCCCGGGCACGTGCTGATCAGCGCGGATTTCTCCGGGGTCGAGCTGCGGGTCGCCGCGGCTCTGTCCGGGGACACCAACCTCCAGCGCATGATCCTCGACGGCGTCGACGTGCACTGGGAGATTGCCCGGCAGGTATTCGGCCCGGACGCCACGAAAGCCAACCGATACGCCGTCAAGCGCGGGGTGTTCGGGAGGCTCTACGGCGGCGGGATCCCCACCCTCGCCGCGCAAGTTGGGTGCAGCGAGGAAGTCGCTGGAACGATGGTCAACACCCTCGACGCCATGACACCCACCCTCGCAGCGTGGTCAGTCCGGCTGCGGAACGAGGTCAAAGCAGGCCAGACCAGGTTCCGTACATACACGGGCGCGGTCGTGCACCTACCCCGCGACTACCCGCACAAGGCGCCCAACTACGTAATCCAGCGCACCGCCCGGGAACTGCTCGTCGACGCCCTACTGCGCTGGCGGGACACTAGGTGGGGCACCGGCGTGCTGCTGCCTGTGCACGACGAGATCCTCGCCATGGTCCCCGAACCAGACGCAACCGCGGCGACCGCGGCCCTGGTCACCTGCATGCAGACCGACTTCCTCGGTGTCCCGATCGTGGTCGAAGCCGACCAGCCCACCCACGCCTGGGCGGATGCGGCCTAACCTTAGAGACCGCCGTATGCCCTACCGGTGGCGATTGACGCGACAAATCGCTGAGCAACGCATAGTGGCCGTTTGGCGATACCGAGAGTGTCAGGCAGACATCAGGAGGCTCGCCATGATCGGTTTCATCATTCGCTCGCTCGTCCGCTCTCACAGACGGTCAGCACCCGGCCGACGCGGGGCCACAGCACAGCGACGCAAGGCACGCGACCAGCGGGTAGCCCGCGCCCAGCTCGTCCGAGCGCAGCACCGGGCGACCATCCCGGGCACGGAGGAGTACAGACGACGTCAGATTGTGGTCGCCGCTGAGCACCAGCGGTTGGCCCGTGTGCGCGCTGATCGGCGAGGCATCCCGCACCAAAGCGCGTACGCCAAGAAGTGACTCTCGCACACCAGGAACTGGACCGCCACGTACTCGAACATAGCCAGCGATGATCCCGTTTGACGAACGCACGATCACGGCGGTCGGCCCTCATCACGGTGCCACGGCCACGTACTCGCAATCACGTGGAATCGCTTTATTGCCCGACTGCTGGCGTCGGGACGCCACGAGCTCAGCGCAGTATTCAGGAGCTCCATGAGATCGGCTACGACTTCCGCTTTCACGGCCGGGGCCTGCTGGGACAGCATGATCCCCCAGGCCGCAGTGGTGCACATCTTGGCTAGGTCACGCGATTTACGCATACGGGTGGTTAGGCCGAGGTGCCCGCGTAGGTCTTTGGTTGCTACCTCAAGCTGAGCAACCAACCCATCAGCCATCGCGGAGGCAACCGGCGTCGTACTTACACGTTCGCACTCACGATGGATGGACCGTAACTCGCGAGCGTCGTTCAGGGCGCTGCCGACAGCTTGCCGGAAGCTTAGACGTAGCGCGAGCAGGGCGATCACTAACCAACTGAAAACAGTGCTGACAATGCCCGGTAGCACGGCTCCCATGAACTCGTTCACGCTGTAGCCTCATGCTCGGCGAGCAGCCTGTACACCGTCGCTCGGCTGACACCAAAGGTGGCCACCAGTGCCGGCACGCCCTCGCCCATCTCGTGCAGGGCACGGATCTGGCGTTCCTGGTCGGGAGTGAGGGCCTTGGGGCGGCCCACCGCCTTGCCACGGACGCGAGCGGCTTCCCGAGCCGCCGCGGAACGCTCATTGATCAGCGTGCGTTCGTACTCGGCTAGTGCCCCGAAGACACCAGTCAGCATCCGGCCGACAGCGGTCGTGGTGTCTATTGACTCCCGCAGAGAGCGCAGCTGCACACCGACAGCGGTCAGGGTCTCGATCGTGCGGATGATCCCGGAAAGGCTACGACCGAGCCGGTCGAGCGCGACCACGACCACCACGTCACCAGAGCGGGCATAATCGATAAGGGCCGCCAGGCCCTCCCGGTCATCGCGAGCACCGGACCGCTTATCGGTGAAGATCCGCTCCACTCCAGCGGCGGACAGGGCGTCGCGCTGTTGGTCGAGGGACTGGCGGTCGGTCGATACCCGCGCGTATCCGAGGGTGCTCATGCCCCTAGTGTCGCAAATCTGGCGATTAATGTTACCGTGAGACACGCATTGTTAGACAACTTGTGAGACCAGCCGAACTGGGCGAATGCTCACCGGACGGTCCCCGGCAGATCAGTCTCAATGCGAACGTTCTGCGACAGCCGTCAGTGTGTCCATTGCGCCCTCCAGGTACGCTCGCTGGACCGCTGTCGCCTCGATCCGTCCCGCGTCGATCGCCTTCACCAGCGCCCGCAGCCCCTCGATGACCTCTGGCACCGTTCGGTCGTCGACACTCCCGCCCTCACCCGTCATAACCGGGACCCTCCTCCGCTTCATCACCGGGACGATCCTGCGCTCCCGTGGAGCCTAGGTGCGGGGGCCCCGCCGTACTGCCTCGAAAAGCCGAGAACGGGCCCCGCCGGGCATCCGCACCGGCGAGGCCCGTTCGAGCAGATCAGGTCGCCTGGTCAAGCTGCAACAGCTCGGCCTTCTCCTCCGACAGCTTGCGGATAAGGTCCCACACCCTGACCCGCGTCAACGCCGATAACGTTCCGTCCTCAGCGGTCCGGATCAGCTCACCCTCCGCGACATCGATCTCAGCGACCCGCTGCTCATCCTCGTCTGTGTCAGTCACTGTCTCTCCCGTCGGGATCGTAGGCGGCCAA
>JBOHEL010000476.1:0-4086 GCA_050700995.1 Sciscionella sp.
GTGCTCCACCTGGACGCCGCGCCCTGGCCTGCTTCAAGGCAAGCTCGCCGACGTGACGGGATACCCGCTTCGCTCGGTCGTCCTACGTCAAGTCAACACCCACGCATTCTTATTCATGAGGAACCGTTCACGTGCCTTGACACGACACACGACAGGGCCGGCGGACGACCAAAATCAGGCTGTTTCCAGGCCGTCAGACGTCAAGTCGCGTCAGGACACGACAGGACACAATCGGACCAACCTGCAGGTCATAGCAAGAACGCCGTCGGACCACCGCAGGCCCGTCCGTCAGGCTACGAAAAGTCGGGCATCTCGCGACCTAGTACCCAGGCTCGGATCAGAAGGGAACCCAAGGGATTTCTGCGTCAGCTTGAGTCAGCGGATCGTTGATGCGCTGGTCTTCGGCGCCTGGGCAACGATCTCTGGCTCTTCATGGTGCTCATCATCCCGCGCTTCGATCACGTTTACCTCCACACGCGGTCAACTGCATGCCAGGGGCCGCACCCAGCACAAGCAGGACCGAGTTTGCCCCAGCCACGGGCACAGCCACTTGGCGCGCGCACCCGATTCTGGGTTCAAGATCCCAGATCGGGGCCGTCTGTGGGCCGTCTCAGCCGACGAAACGACGCTCAACAACGAGATGCAACGCTGACCAACGACGAATAATGTTCGCTGGTCAGCGCTGCTTCCCGGGCCGTGATCAGAAAGCCTGTTTGGTCCTCCAAAAGATCTTGTCAATCTCAACGACCCTGCCCTCGCCGGGCGGGCAGGTCTCGGGGATGGCCAGCCATCAGAAGTGCCGCACGTGTCGGGTGGGCGGGGTGTGGCGTCCCCTCAACCTCCCTCAAGGGCTACCACACGCCAACCCGGGGGCAGAGCCGCACGGCGCATGTGGCGGTTCCGTCGAGGGCTGCCCCCGGGCTGGCGTGTGGCCGGGCGATGCCAGGTCGAGGGGACGCCACACGACCCCGGTGTGCAAGATCGTCGGCGGTCGCGTTGAGCTGATGATTGTTTGGACACTTTATGGTCACAAAACCCATCCAGGTAACCGAAAATGACCACAAGCGATGAGCATTTGCAGTCGCAAACGGCGCAGGTAACCAGTGCTATCCACGAACAACCACGACCATGGTCCGGGAATCAGCGGGTTCGGGGTTCGAGTCCCTGGCGGCGCACCATCTCTCACCCGCCCAATGGACGGAAGAAGATCGGCCTCCGAAGGGCCTGACCGGCATCCGCCAGCGGGGCGGCACCTACGAGGTCCGTGACTCTGCCGGGGTACGATCCGGTGACCGGTCGGCAGCTCATGCTCAGCGGCTCGGTCGAGACCGGGACGCGACAATTCTGGTCCGCAACAGGCTGCCAGGTCCGCGACAACACGGCAGCACGGACGAACGTCACACTCGGCTATCTCCTCGACGAGTGGCTGTCCGGTCATCAGGTCGAGGAGACGACATGCGCAGCTACCGGCTGTTGATCAATGGCTTCATCCGCCCGGCACTCGGAGCCACTCCCCTGGCACAGCTGTGTTGGCAGGGGCCGCGCCCCTTCGAGCAGCTCTATTCTATGCCGAATTGCGAACTTGCCGCCGTCGATACCATGGCCACTCGTTTGTGGATGGGTCGACTGCCCGAGGCGTGGATCGCTCCACCGGCGATTCGGGAGCTGCGTGCGCTGGTGCGTCATCGGGCCAAGCTGGTGGCGCTTCGCTCGAGTGTGAAATGCCAGGTGCACGCGGTGCTGGCGGCGTGTGGGGTGCCGGTGGTGATGAGTGATTTGTTCGGCGCCGGTGGGCAGCAACTGCTCCAGCGGGTTGCGTTGTCGCCGGCGTTTGGCGCCCGGGTCAACCCGGCTGGTCGGCGCATCGACGCTCTGGACTTCGAAATCGAGCTGTTCACCAACCTGGCCGGCGGTCGACTGCGTGGACACCGCGGCTATGCCGCGATCCAAGCCATTTCCGGGGTGGGGCCGATCCTGGCGGCGGTGTTCGTCGCCGAGATCGGCCAGGTGCATGCGCGGACAATGCTCAGCGTTTGTCAGCGATCGTCATGCGTCGTCGACGTCTGACAGCATGGAGACGGCATGATCTTGGCGTGGGAGTGCGGGCGAGCCGGTCCCGGTGTGGAGGACCGCCGGATGAGGAGTCACGACTCTCAACCTGCCATCGGGTCAGGAATGATCGGGACGGGCATCTTGCACCGCGATCAGCCGGCGCCCCTGCGATTAACAGATGCAGGCAGACCTCTATCAGATTGCGCGACTTGGGCATCGATCGTCATGTGCGCGTCTATTCCGGCGATCTGTTGGCCGTCTTCGGGGTAGGCGTTCTCCGCAAGCGCCAAGATTGTTGCTTGTGGCGCCTGCCTGCCGTCGTGTGCGGGGATACGCTGTGGCAACGAGCCGGAACCGGTAGGTGACGCCCGGCGCCCGGCGTAGGTCCGACGTGAGGATGTCTCTAGTGGCCGACGAGGTTCGACCGAGTGACCCCCGGCTGAACCGTTGGCAGGGCAGTGGCAGTTCGGAGCCGATACCCGCGGCTGAGAGCGTGGTCGAGGAACCTTGCGATTCCGAACTTGTGCGAAGACTCGGGGATGCCGACCGGGCGGCACTGTCTCAGCTCTATCAGCGTTTTGGGCGCCCGTGCTACTCGCTGGCCCGACGGATCTGCGCGGACGATGGACTGGCCGAGGATGTGGTGCAGGAGGTGTTCCTGACGCTGTGGCGTGAGCCGACCCGGTTCGACCCATCTCGGGGTGACTTTGCTACCTGGCTGCTGACGCTGATCCACCACAGGGCGGTGGACACGGTGCGAAAAGAGGCCACCATCCGGCGACGGGTGGTCGCTGCGCCGGAGGCGGGCGAGGACTGGTCGCCAACCCCGGTACCGGGCGCCGATGCGGCGGCGATGGCGCGCGTCGCGGCCGGCCAGGTGCGCACGGCGCTTCGTCGCCTACCGGTCGAGCAGCGGCGGGTGCTCGCTTTGGCCTATTTCGGCGGGCACACTCAGCGTGAGATTGCCGTGCTGACTGGTGTCCCGCTGGGCACGGTGAAGTCCCGCACGTTCGCCGCGGTGCAGCGCCTGCGCTCGCTGCTGACCGAGCAGTTGGATCCTGGCGCCCTGGTCGCAGAGGCCCGCATGGTCAGGGAGGTGGTGAACCGATGAACGACCAGCAGGACCGTGTTAGCAGTTGCCCGTACCGCGAGTTGGCGGTCGGCTGGGCATTACACGCCCTGGAGCCCGTCGAAGAATCCCTGGCCACCGGGCACCTGGCTGATTGCCCAACCTGCATCAGCATTGCCGCGGAGACCGAGGAGGTCGGCGTCATGCTGGCCCTGTCCGTCCCGCAGACGATCCCCAGTGTGGGATTGGAGCAGCGGATACTCAGTGCCGCGGGCGCCAGTCGGGCAGCGCCGGCCGTGTCGCTGGTACTGCCGATGCAGCCAGGCCGACCCATCACGGAGCCATCTGAGGTCGACTTCCGGGGATGGCTGTCGATCACCTGGGCTGACGTGGTGGGTCACGCGGGAGTTGAGCAAGCGCTGCTGGCGGTGGGTAACAGCAGGATCGGGTAGACGGCGGGCCTGCCCATCCGAACGGTCACGGTGCAGGTCATGACTCATATTTCGGGAGAATGCTGATCATGCCAGCCACCCAGGAATTTAGTGACGAGTTTCGGCAGCGTGCGGTGCGGATGGTGCTTGACGGGCGCCCGGAAGCGGATGGCCAACTCGACGCGATCGAGCGGGTCGCTGATCAGTTGACAGTGGCCCCGCAGGCCCTGCAACTGTGGGTCGAGCAGGCCGGGGCGAAGGAGACTAGCGAGTCCTCGAACGCGACCCCGCCCGCCGAACCCGACACCTACGAGGAGGGCTTGCTGCTGGTGCAACGCGGCGAACTCGGTAAGGCGGAGACGTTGTGGCGCACGGCGGCCGAGGCCGGCAACACTGACGCCGCCACCGGTCTCGGCCGGCTGCTTGTGCAGCGTGGCGAGCTCGCCGAGGCGGAAGCATGGTGGCGTACCGCAGCCAAAACGGGCAACATCGACGCCGCCAACTACCTCGGTCTGCTGCTGGTGCAGCGTGGCG
>JBOHEL010000477.1:0-4071 GCA_050700995.1 Sciscionella sp.
CCCACCGGGCCCACTGCAACGATCGGGCGACGCTACTTCTTGCCCTTTTTGGCCGTGGTCTTCTTCGCCACGGCCTTGGGCGCCGCCTTGGCCTTGGCAGGAGCCTTGGCCGCCGCCTTCGGAGCCGCCTTCGCGGTGGCCCGCTTCGCGGTGGTGGTGGTTCGCGCCGCCGGCTTGGTGGTGCTTGCCTTCGCGGTGGCACGGCCTGCCGCGGGCCGCGTGCTCGCGGCACCACGGGTGCGGGTCGTCGCCGCGCTCCGGGTAGCGGTGGTGCGGGTGGCCGATGCTGCCCTGCTTGTGCTGGCCGCCGCGCTGCGGGTAGCGGCGCTCACCCGTGGCAGCTTCTTCGCGCCACTGACAACATCTTTGAACGTCGAGCCCGCACGGAACGCAGGCACGTTGGTCTTCTTGACCTTCACGGTGGCACCGGTGCGCGGGTTACGAGCGGTGCGGGCAGCACGCGCGCGCTTCTCGAACACACCAAAGCCCGTGATGTTGACCTTCTCGCCCTTGTGAACGGTCCTCACGACCACATCCACAAGTCCTTCGACCGCCGCGGAGGCGGTCTTCTTGTCGCCGAGGCGGTCAGCGAGCGCCTCAATGAGTTCGGCTTTGTTCACCGTCAGTCCCTCCAGAGACCTTTTCTCCACGGCCCGGTCGGGCCGACTGCGCCCACGGTAAGCCCATGACAAGCGGATTTCCACGCGGCGCGCCAAAATTTTCCTTGCGGCTGTGGAATTTCCGCCCGATCAGGGGTCTCAAGGACCGGTTTCAGGCGCTCCGGAGGGTTGAAGTGGGGCGGGAATCCCCTGGCTTGCCATGGGATTCCCACCGTCAGGCCACGGAAACCGGCGTCGTTGTCGGCTTCCAGACCTGCCGTGTGTCTTCGAACTCATCTATGGCCGAAACGGACCGCAGGGTGAGCGCGATGTCGTCTAGGCCCTCCAGCAGCCGCCAGCGGGTGTAGTCGTCGATGGCGAACGGCGCGGTGAAGTCCTTGGCTCGGACGGTCTTCTGCGCAAGGTCTACTGTCACCTCTGTGCCTGGCTCGGCCTCAAGCAGCTTCCACAGCAACTCGATGTCGTGCTGCTCGCACTGAGCGGCCAGCAGCCCCTGCTTACCCGAGTTGCCCCGGAAGATGTCGGCGAACCTGGCAGAGATCACGACCCTGAAGCCGTAGTTCATCAGAGCCCACACCGCGTGCTCGCGGGAGGAGCCGGTTCCGAAGTCAGGGCCCGCTACCAACACGCTGCCGCGCGTGAAGGGGTCGACGTTGAGGACGAAGCTCTCGTCGTTCCGCCAGGCGGCGAACAAGCCGTCCTCGAAACCGGTGCGAGACACCCGCTTGAGGTACACCGCGGGAATGATCTGGTCGGTATCCACGTTGGATCGGCGTAGCGGGACACCGATACCGGTGTGAGTAGTGAAAGGTTCCATGGCTAGGGATCTTCTCCTCTCAGTCCAGATCTTCCGGCGAGGACAGCGTGCCGCGTATCGCGGTTGCCGCGGCCACCAATGGCGAGACGAGGTGGGTGCGGCCGCCTTTGCCCTGCCTGCCCTCGAAATTGCGGTTCGATGTGGACGCGCTGCGCTCACCGGGAGCGAGCTGGTCGGGGTTCATCCCGAGGCACATCGAGCAGCCTGCCTGCCGCCACTCGGCGCCGGCAGCGGAGAAAACCTTGTCGAGGCCCTCGGCTTCCGCCTGCTGGCGGACCCGCATCGAACCCGGCACCACGAGCATGCGCACGCTTGGCGTGACAGTGCGGCCACGCAGCACGTCCGCCGCGGCACGCAGGTCCTCGATACGGCCGTTGGTGCACGACCCGAGGAAGACGGTGTCGACGGCGACCTGCCGCAGTGGGGTGCCAGGCGCGAGGCCCATATAGGCCAGCGCCTTCTCCGCGCTGACCCGCTCGCCCTCGTCTGCGATCAGCTCGGGGTCCGGAACCGAAGCCGACAGCGGCAGCCCCTGACCGGGGTTCGTCCCCCAGGTGACGAACGGCGTGAGCTCATCTGCGTCAACGCTGACCTCGGCGTCGAAGCCCGCGTCGTCATCGGTGGCGAGTTTCCGCCACGCGGCGACCGCCTCGTCCCACTGTTCGCCGTGTGGCGCGTGCGGGCGGCCCTTGAGGTACTCGAAAGTCGTTCCGTCCGGCGCGATCATCCCGGCGCGGGCGCCCGCCTCGATGGACATGTTGCAGACCGTCATGCGGGCTTCCATCGACAGCCTGCGGATCGCCTCCCCCCGGTACTCAAGGATGTAGCCCTGCCCACCGCCGGTACCGATCTTGGCGATCACCGCGAGGATGATGTCCTTTGCCGTGACACCGGGCCGAAGCTCGCCGGTGATGTTGATCGCCATCGTCTTGAAGGGACGCAGCGGCAGCGCCTGCGTTGCGAGCACGTGCTCCACTTCGGACGTTCCGATGCCGAGCGCGATTGCGCCGAACGCACCGTGCGTCGAGGTATGACTGTCACCGCATACCACCGTCATGCCCGGCTGGGTCAGCCCGAGTTGCGGCCCGATCACGTGCACGATGCCCTGCTCGGCGTCGCCCATCGGGTGCAGCCGGATACCGAACTCCTCGCAGTTGCGCCGCAAGGTCTCGACCTGGGTACGCGACACCGGGTCCGCGATCGGGAGGTCGATGTCGACCGTCGGGACGTTGTGGTCCTCGGTCGCGATGGTCAGGTCAGGACGGCGCACCTGCCTGCCCGCCATGCGGAGTCCGTCGAACGCCTGCGGGCTGGTTACTTCGTGAATAAGATGAAGGTCGACATAGAGCAGGTCGGGCTCCGCGCCGGTGCCCTTGCGCACCAGATGCGAATCCCACACCTTCTCCGCGAGAGTTCTACCCATCGCTCCTCCACATGATGAGTCGATCCGAGAGAGCACCGCCCGGCAATGTGGTGTGAGCGGGCTTTCCCAGATGCTGGACTTCCCAGATACCGGGAAGCTAGTATCGAGACGTGGGACAGCATAACTCTTCGAACCAGCCGGACGCTCCCGGCCAGCCCCTTCCTTCCGGCCACGGCAGCGGATCGGCGGCGGCAGGCACCGCAGTACGGCCGAACGGGTCGGCGCAGAGCAGCGGCATCGGCGTGCTGGACAAGGCCGTCGCGGTGATGCAGGCCGTCGCCAAGGAACCCTGCGGTCTCGCGGAGTTGTGCGCCAGGACAGGATTGCCGCGCGCCACCGCACATCGCCTGGCGGTCGGCCTTGAGGTGCACCGGTTGCTCCGGCGCGGCTCGGACGGCCGGTGGCGGCCTGGGGTCGCGCTCGCCGAACTCGCCGGTGGTGCGACCGATCCGCTGCTGGACGCCGCGATGGCGGTGCTGCCGAGGTTGCGTGACATCACCGGCGAGAGTGTTCAGCTTTACCGAAGGGACGGCATGCAGCGGGTGTGCGTTGCCGCAGCGGAACCGCCGAGTGGGCTGCGGGACACCGTTCCGGTCGCCGCACGGTTGCCGATGACCGCGGGCTCCGGCGCGAAAGTGCTGACGGCGTGGGCGGATCCGGTGACGCAGCGGTCGGTGCTCGTGGATGCCGTGTACGGCGAGCGCACCCTACTCGAGGTGCGCAGGAGGGGCTGGGCGCAGAGTGTCGCCGAGCGCGAACCGGGCGTCGCAAGCGTTTCGGCCCCGGTGCGCGACAGTGCGGGTCTCGTGGTGGCGGCGGTGTCGGTGTCCGGACCGGTGGACCGCATCGGCCGCCGCCCCGGCGCGCGCTGGGCGGCCGACCTACTGGCCGCCGCCGAAGCGCTACAGAACCGGCTTTAGGTCGGTAGAAGCTCACACCGTAAGGAAGCCCCGTTCGCGCACTCCGCGCTACCCGACGCAACAGAACCCGGAACGCCCCAACAAAGCCTCATCCCGCCCGAGCCTGCCCCCCACCAACACCCGATGCCCGCCAACGCGAGAAGCCAGGACCGTGGGGGGTCTCGGGGGGCTCGGCCCCCCGGCTAACACAAAGGAAGCCCCGTTCGCGCACTCCGCGCTACCCGACGCAACAGAACCCGGAACGCCCCAACAAAGCCTCATCCCGCCCGAGCCTGCCCCCCACCAACACCC
>JBOHEL010000478.1:0-4062 GCA_050700995.1 Sciscionella sp.
GGTTTGAGGGAGCGGCGAGGGCACGCGGCAGGTCGGCGCAGGAGCTGCCGACGACGGCGGACATCGCAGCCTGGTTCTCCGGGCGACTACCCGACGAGTGGTTCACGGCGGCTCCGGAGATCAGCGTCGACCGCGAGGAGATCGTGGTGATTGGCACGCTGCCGCCGCTGACGGAGGAATTGGGCGACGAGGCGGCGAGGGCGGCCGCGGAGGCCGGCCGGATCAGCCGGTTCCGCAAGCAGACGAGGCAGGAGCGCATCGACATCGCGCGGCACGCCGAGTACCGCTACCGGCGCAAGGTCGCGTGGGGCGCGACGATCGGCGGCAGCACCGAACTGTTCACCACACTCGCCGCACCCGTGATGACCCGGTTGCGACAGCCGGAGCGGTTGGTGCTCGACACCCTGGTCGACGCCGGTGTCGCGCGTTCTCGATCGGAAGCGCTGGCGTGGGCGGTCCGGCTGGTTGGCGAGCACACCGCGGATTGGCTTTCGGAGTTACGGGAGGCACGGTCCAAGGTAGACGAGTTGCGCGACCAGGGTCCGGACCTCGACTGAGCGAAGCTCAGTACATCGCCAGGTAGATCGCGATGTAATGGCAGATGGCGGCCAGTACGGTGGCCGCGTGGAAGAACTCGTGGTAGCCGAATACCGCAGGCCAACCGCGCGGCCACCGCGTCGCGTAGAAGATCGCGCCGACGGTGTAGAGCAAGCCACCGGCCAGCAGCAGCACGAGCGCTGCCACCCCGGCGTGGTGCAGCAGTTGCGGCAGCACGAACACCGCGACCCAGCCCAGCGCGATATAGACCGGCACGCCGAGCCAGCGCGGCGCCTGCGGCCATGCCAGCTTGAGGGTGACGCCGAGTAGCGCGCCACCCCAGATCACGGCGAGCACCACGTAACCGTCCGTCCGGTCCATCGCCAGCAGCGAAAACGGCGTGTAGGTCCCCGCTATGAAGATGAAGATCATCGAGTGGTCGAGCCGCTTCATCCAGATCCTGGCGCGCGCCGAAGCCCAGGTGCGGCGGTGGTAAAGGGCGCTAACTCCGAACAGGCCGAGCACCGTCGCGCTGTAGACCGTGGTGGCGAGTACTGCGGTCCCCGACACCGTCACCGCGGCCAGAGAGACCAGCACCGCGCCGGTTGCCACGGATCCGAGGAAGGACCAGAAATGCAGCCAGCCGCGGAGTCGGGGTTTTCCGAACGGGGCCGGTGGCCGGGTGAAAGTCGCAGCGGTCACGTCACCGAGGTTACGGCACAGTAGCCCGCTCGGCAGCGATGGTGGCCGGGCCCACAACGAGCGCTCTGGCCGGGAGAACACCTCCACCCGGCGCCGCTGTCACAGGCTCCCGGCGTACGCTGCCACGATGTGAGTGTCCGTGCGCACGTAGCCGAATTCGTCTATGGGATGTACGAACGACGGCTTGCGCAGCAACTGGCAGGCGCGGAGCGCCCCAGGCATGTGGGCGTGATTCTGGACGGCAACCGTCGCTGGGCCCGGGAAGCCGGATTCACCGACGTGAACGAGGGTCACCGCTTCGGCGCGCGCAAGATCGCCGAGATGCTCGGATGGTGCCAGGGCGCGGGAGTCGAGGTCGTCACGATTTTCCTGCTCTCCAGCGACAACTTGGCGAATCGCTCGGAAGACGAGCTGCGGACCTTGCTGGAAATCATCCCGGATGTGGTCGACGAGCTCGCCGAGCCGGACACGCCGTGGCGGGTGCGGATAGTGGGCACGCTGGACATGCTGCCCACCGAGATTGCGGCAAGGCTCTCCGCGGCCGCGCTGCGCACGCAAGAGCGGCCGGGGATGCAGGTCAACGTGGCCGTCGGCTATGGCGGCAGGCGGGAGATCGCCGACGCGGTCCGCAAGCTGCTGCAACAGCATGCCGAAGTGGGTACCAGCATCGAGGAACTTGCCGAGGTGCTCGATGTGGATCACATCGCGGAACATCTCTACACCTCCGGCCAGCCCGACCCCGATTTGGTCATCAGGACATCCGGTGAGCAGCGGCTTTCCGGGTTCCTGCTGTGGCAGTCGGCGAACTCGGAATTCTGGTTCTGCGAGGCGTACTGGCCGGAATTTCGGCGCACCGATTTCTTGCGGGCGCTTCGGGATTACGCCATTCGCCACCGACGCTTCGGGTCGTGAAGAGCCTAGGTTTACTCGGATCGATTAGGTAATCGTTAACGCACTACGTCAGAAGCCGGGCGGCACCGGCGATAGCGCAGGTGCCGCCCGGCGGTGTTCTGCCGGTATCACGGTGCTATTAGTGACCCCAGGGACCATTCCCAGCGTCGATGATGCCGCCGGAGGCGCACTCACCCGTCGGGTTGGGGGAGAGGATCGGGACAACGGCACCGAGCACGGCTACGTCGTTGCCGCAAGCGCCGAGGACGGCGTTCACATTGTGCAGGATATCGATGTTCTGGTTGACCTGCGGTGGCTGGTGGTGATGGCCCCAAGCACCTGATTCAGAAGCGAACGCCGGCGCACCGATCATCAGCATTCCGGCCGCCGCGACTGCGACAACTCCAGCTTTCTTCAACACGTCAATCTCCTTCTTGGAGGATACTCGATCGGGCAATCGCGTCATTGAGTTGTAATCCGCGATCACGTTCCAAAAGTTACACGCGGGCACACCATCATTTCACCTCCTAGACCCAATCGTGTGATGGCATCTTTCGGGTGTCACCCGTCCCGGCAGCAATGACCGTCGGAACGTACGGGCCGACTCGACATGTGGTACTCACACGTTCGGTAGCTGCTCAATCACGAGGAATCTCGCCGGGTACGCATCGACCGGCAGTAACATAGAGTAAACGACTGATGCGATACACACTGACGGTGTACCGCTTTCTGTGCAGAGAGTGATGATTTGTTACCTATCAGTGACAAGTGGATGAATCACCCGTGTGGCTGCGTGTGCAATGCGGCGGATCCGAGGTAGCTTGCGAAGGACGGGTCGTTTCCGTATGCGGTCCGTCCCGGGAGGCCCTGGTCGTGCGAGTGACGAGTGCGAGGGGGCCGGCACCTGGCCCTCGTGGTCGGGTCGCCTGAAGCCGACCGGCTGACGGCGGACCGATCGGCAGGGTAGTGCCCGGCCCCACCGATGAGCGGGCGCGGTGCCGCGTTCGCGAGGGAGTGCTCGTGACTGCTCCGCGCTCGTCCAGGCGTGCCCCCACCCCTTCGTCCTCCCGGAAAGGGAGTTCCCCCGACAGTGGCTTATCGGCAGGCGTACCCGCCAGCACGTATGTGCTCGACACATCCGTGTTGTTGTCCGACCCGTGGGCATTGACTCGGTTCGCCGAGCACGCGGTCGTGCTGCCGCTGGTCGTGATTAGCGAGTTGGAGGGAAAGCGGCACCACCCGGAACTTGGCTGGTTCGCGCGAGAGGCGCTCCGGCTGCTCGACGACATCCGCCTCAAGCACCAGCGGCTTGATGAGCCGGTACCGATCGGAGACTCGGGCGGCACCCTGCACATCGAGTTGAACCACACCGACCCGTCCGTGCTGCCGTCGGGTTTCCGCAATGACAGCAATGACACCCGCATCCTCGCGTGCGCGCTCAACTTGGCCGCGGAGGGGCGGGACGTCACGTTGGTCACGAAGGACATCCCGCTGCGGGTGAAGGCGGGATCGGTGGGGCTGGCCGCGGACGAGTACCGGGCGCAGGATGTCCTGCCATCGGGATGGACCGGAATGGCCGACGTGGAAGTCGCACCCGCGATCGTGGATGAGCTGTTCGCCGATGGCACTGCCGAGGTCGCGGAGGCCGCGGAATTGCCGTGCCACACGGGGTTGCGGTTGCTCGCTGGCACGTCCAGCGCACTGGGCAGGGTCACCGCGGACAAGAAGGTGCGGCTGGTGCGCGGCGACCGGGAGGCATTCGGACTGCACGGCCGCTCCGCCGAACAGCGGATCGCGCTGGACCTGTTGCTTGACAACGAGGTGGGTATCGTCTCGATGGGGGGAAGGGCCGGCACCGGAAAGTCGGCGCTCGCGCTCTGCGCCGGACTTGAGGCCGTCCTAGAACGCAGGCAGCATCGGAAAGTCGTGGTG
>JBOHEL010000479.1:0-4055 GCA_050700995.1 Sciscionella sp.
GAGGAACAGGTGCTGCGCGCGGAGATCGCCGCGCTGCGCGAGGCCGGCGTGATCGGCGCGGACGCCTGCGGCAGCGGCCGCCGGCTCGAACTGGAGATCTTCGTCTCGCCTGGCGGCTACATCCTCGGGGAGGAAACCGCACTCCTGGAATGCATGGAGGGCCACAGGGGCGAGCCGAGGAACAAGCCGCCGTTCCCAGGCAACTACGGGCTGCACGGCCGCCCGACCTTAATGAACTCGGTGGAGACCTTCGCCGACGTCCCGGTGATACTGCAGCGCGGCGCGAACTGGTGGGCCGAGCAGGGCGCCGGTGAGTCCGTCGGCTGGAAGTTCTTCGCGGTGTCGGGGCACGTGCGACAGCCAGGGGTGTACTGCGTTCCGATGGGCACCACGGTGCGGTCGCTGATCGACACCGCGGGCGGCGTGCGCGACGGCGCGACGGTGGGTGCGGTGCAGCCGGGCGGGGCGTCGTCGAACTTCATCGGACCGGACCAGCTCGACCTGCGGTTGGACTTCGGCACGCTGACCGAAGCAGGCACCATGCTCGGTTCCGGCGCGCTGGTGGTGCTCGCCGAGGGAACCGACCTGCTGGCCGCCTCGACGAATGTGCTGCGCTTCTTCCGCAACGAGTCCTGCGGCAAGTGCGTACCGTGCCGGGTCGGTTCCACCAAGGCCCACGAGGTATTACGCGGGGTGCTCGACTCGGGCTCTTCGTTGCTCGACGACGGTGCGCGCGGGCGGGTCCTGCAACTGGAAGAGGCGATGCGCAAGACCTCGATCTGCGGTCTCGGGCAGGTCGCGTTGGGTCCGGTGGTCTCCGTGCTTGGCCTGGCGAACGGCGGGGCTGTGGCAGGCGAGGCGCGAGCGGAAAGCCGTTGAGCGGTCGGGAGTTCTTCACCGCTCGCACCGTCGCCGATGCCCTCGCCGGGTTCCGACCCGCGCACCGCACGCCCGTGGAATCCGTGCCACTCGCGGCGGCACTGCACCGAGTTCCTGCTGCCGCGATACCGGCGCCATCCTCGCTCCCGGGGTTCGCACGCTCCACAGTGGACGGCTTCGCCGTCGTCGCCGCTGACACCTACGGCGCTTCCGAAGGGCTGGCGTCCTACCTCGAACTGCTCGGCGCGGTGCTGATGGGCGCGGCGCCCACGGTCGCCGTTCGGCAGGGCGGCTGCGTCGCGATGCCGACCGGTGGCGCGCTGCCCTCCGGTGCGGACGCGGTGGTGATGGTCGAGTACGCCGCCGAGGCGATGCCGGGCACCATTGAGGTCACCCGGCCCGTCGCTCCGGGAAGCGGGTTGGTGCGCGCCGACGAGGACGTCCCCGCAGGCGCCGCACTGGTGCCAGCCGGTCGGCCCCTGCGCGCACCCGACCTGGGGCTGCTCGCCGCCGCCGGGGTCACGGCGGTCGCGGCGCACGCTCGCCCCAGGGTCGCGATCATCTCCACGGGCGATGAGGTGGTACCCCCACACACCACAGAGCTGGCACCCGGCCAGGTGCGTGACGCCACCGCATCAGCGCTGGCGGGGCTCATCGTCGATGCCGGGGGCGAGCCGGTCAACGCTGGGATCGTCGCCGATGAGCCGGGAGCGCTGAGGCGCAGGCTGCACGATGTACTGCCGGACGCCGACCTGATCGTGGTGTCGGCTGGCTCCTCGGTCGGCGCGCGCGACGAGACTGCCGCCGCCGTGGCGGCGGTCGGTGAGGTGTGGTGCCACGGTCTCGCCATCAAACCGGGCAAGCCCACGCTGCTTGCCGAATGCTCGGGAACCCCGCTGATCGGCCTTCCGGGAAACCCGCTCTCCGCGCTGGTGGTGTTCGGCCAGGTCGGCGTGCCGCTGCTGTGGCGAACCGCCGGATGCGAGAGCCCGCCACCGGAACCCAGCACCCGCGCGAGGCTCTCCCGCGACCTGGCATCCGCGGCGGGCAGGCTCGACGTGGTCCAGGTGAGCATCCGCGACGACGTGGCCGAACCGCTGTTCGGCCCTTCGGCGTTGCTGTCGATACTGACCCGCGCCGACGGCTACCTGATCATCCCGGAACCCGCCACCGGCCTCGACGCGGGCACCGACGTCGACGTCACCCGCTACCGCTGAAGAACCGTGAGTACTTTCGACGGCTATAGCCGTCGAAAGTACTCACGGTTCTGTCGGCGGCCAGCGCCACGCACGTTGACGCGCCGGTGCACGATCCAGTTGCCATAGGCCGGGGTCGCCATGCTCACAGTCGGCGCGGCTACGGTCGTGGCGTGAGCGCCGAGAGCCCCTTCGTCTCCGATGTCCCGACGGCCCAGGCCACCGCCGCCTGGCGGGAAGCCCGTGCCGCGGCGGGCTGTCCCGCCCGCGTCGAGGCGATCCGAGTACCGGTGGCGGACGCGGTAGGCAGGGTGACCGCCGAGCCGGTGTGGGCGCGACGGTCCTCCCCCGCGTTCGACTCGGCGGGCATGGACGGCATCGCGGTCCGCGCGGCCGGCACCGTCGGTGCCGCCGAGACCACCCCGGTACTACTGGCCTCGGGCGACTTCGAGGTGGTCGACACCGGGGACCCGCTGCCCCCCGGCTACGACTCCGTGGTGATGCGCGAGCAGGTGCACCGCACGGCGACCGGGGAGGCGGAGCTGCGTGCTGCTGTCCCGCCCTACCAGCACGTCCGCTCGATCGGGGAGGACATCAGCGCGGCCGAACTGTTGCTGCCGGAAGGCCATCGGCTGCGACCGGTGGACGTCGCGGCCTGCGCGGCCGCGGGCTCGGTCGAGCTCGCGGTCCGGCGGGCACCGGTCGTGGTGATCGTGCCGACGGGCGACGAGATCCGGCCGATCGGAACCGGACTCACCCCCGGCGAGATCCCCGATACGAACTCGCTGATGCTCGCCGCGCAGGCTAGTGAGGTTGGCTGCGAGGCCCGGGTCACGCGGATCGTCCCCGACGATCCGGAGGCGATCACCTCGGCCCTGCGCGCGGCTGCAAGCGAAGCCGACCTGGTGCTGCTGATTGCGGGCTCCAGCGCCGGACGCGACGACTACACCGCGCGCGTGGTCACCGCCTCCGGATCGCTCGCGGTGCACGGGGTCGCCGTTCGGCCGGGCCACCCCGTCGTACTCGGCACGGTTGCCGGCGATCCGGCGACACCCGTTCTCGGGGTGCCCGGCTACCCGGTGTCGGCCGCGCTCACCTTCGATATCTTCGCCGCCCCGCTGCTCGCCGAGATGGAGGGTGCCGCGCCGAGGGAACGCCCATCGACGACCGCGCGCCTGGCGAGGAAGCTGCCGTCCGCCATCGGCATGGACGACTGGGTGCGGGTCCGGCTCGGCCGCGTCGAGGGCCAAGTGGTCGCCACACCGCTGCCGCGCGGTGCCGGGGTGCTCACCTCACTGGTGCGCGCCGACGGCCTGCTCGTGGTGCCGTCCGGGGTAGAAGGCCACCACGCGGGTGAACGGGTCAGGGTGCAACTACTGCGTGGGCTCGCCGAGATCGGGCGCACCATCGTCGCGATCGGCTCGCACGATCTGGTGCTCGACCTCGCGGCCTCCGCGCTGCGCGCCGCCGATCCGCTGATCACGCTGGCGTCCTCCAACGTCGGCTCGCTCGGCGGGCTCGTGGCGCTACGCGACGGGCTGTGCCATATCGCGGGCTCGCACCTGCTGGAACCAGCGACCGGCGAGTACACGCTGCCTTACGTTGACAAGCTGATCGGCGCGGACTCCGATGTCGCGGTGGTCCGCCTGGTGCACCGCGACCAAGGTCTCATCGTCGCCCCAGGCAATCCCCTGGGTCTTACCGGTGTAGCCGATCTGACCCGGCCGAAGTTGCGCTACGTCAACCGGCAGCGAGGTGCGGGCACCCGCGCGCTACTCGATCACGAGCTGGCCCGCCGCGGTATCAACGCGGGCACGGTGTCCGGCTACTCCCGCGAGGAGCACACCCACCTCGCCGTCGCCGCTGCCGTCGCCGCGGACCGCGCCGACACCGGCATGGGTATCCTGGCCGCCGCGCGCGCCTTCGGGCTGGATTTCATACCCGTCGCCAAGGAACCCTATGACCTGGTGCTGCGCACTC
>JBOHEL010000480.1:0-4047 GCA_050700995.1 Sciscionella sp.
ACCCTTCCCGGCGATCCCCGGCTCAGGCTGCCTCCAGCTTTCCCTCACCGCTACGACGACGAGGGAATGGACGGTCTCTCACCTCCATCGGAAAACAACAACAGCAGCGCCTCGTGGCGCACTCGTAATTCTGGTAGCGGTCGTGCACGATCACCGAGTTGGTGAGGTCGGTGATCACGAATGCTTTGAAGGTGTCGATGGACCGGTCGCCGAGCAGGTAGTGGGTGTAGAGCTCGGTGGCGGCGACCAGCAGGTAGCGTTCGGCCTTCTTCTTCCCCGCGGGTGGCTGTTTGGGGCCGACTCGCAGTGGGGTCTCGTCGCAGCACACGGCGTGGGCCAGGGTGATCAGCGCCCGGATCCGCTGGTGAGTCTCGGTGAGTAGCCCGGCTGCGCGGTTGATCATGCCGTGGACGAACCCGACCGAGGGTGCCCTCCCGGTCAGTGACTCCAGCAGCGCGACGACGCGGTGCGCGGGGATGAAGTGCACGACCATCAGATACGTCGCGAACGCGGCCAGGTTGGGGCCGTACCCGACCGGCCCGCAGCGAGCTCCGTCGGGCCGCTGCGCGGTGTGGACCTTCCCGCAGCCGCATTGCACCTGGTGCTGGTCGTACTGCGTGACCTTCACGGCGACCTGCGGGATCTCGTGTTGCTGGTACCGGTCCACGATCCCCAGATCCCGGGCGCCGCCCAGGTCATCACCACAGTCGCAGCGGCCCTGCGGGAACCGGTCGCGGCGGTCATCGGGGTTCTCGGTCCATGCCAGGTGCGTCCCCGCAGCGCCGGGCTGCTTGCCCCGCGCCCGCTTGAGCCCATCCTTGTCGCGTTTGTTCTTCTCCGGCGGTGCGGGCTTGCCCGGATCATCGTCTTTCGACGGAGGGTTCGAGGAGTTCCCCGAGTTGCGCGACAGCAGGTGCTCCAGCCGGGCCAGCTTCCCGGACAGGGCCTCGTTGGTCTCCATCAGCTCCGAGAGCTGCCCGGCCATCGCGGTGATCTGCCCGGCCTGGCGCCGCACCATGACGATCAGCTCGTCGCGCGACATCTCCTCCGGCCCGGGCACCGGAAGATCAAACCGCACACCAGCCGATCACAGCGTGATCGACACGCGCATGTCGCCGACCGCCGCATCAACACGCCGACGGCAGCGCGTCAGACCAGGTCAGCCCACGGGCTGAATGGTTACCTCCCGGCGACGAGCGGATTGCCCGTGCCGGGCTTGTGCGGATGTACGATCCGACGCTGCCTCACGCTCGGGGCCTCGTGGGCCCTGGTCCTGCGGCGCCAATAGCTCGACTCTGTCCGCTTGCCCCACCTCGTGGTCGAAGTTGATTCTCTCGACTTGGGCCGTGGCAGCAAGGCCACCCCGCGTCCGCTGGAGGAGCGCGAGGTCGTCCGCAAGGTCGTACAACCCGTCGATTCAAGCTGATGGGTGATGGAGGGACGCATGGGTTGACAAGCTGCGTTCATATCAGCGTATTGTGCTAAGAACATTGATCGCTAGCTTGAACAGTGCGGTCAAAGGGGTGGTCACGGGGATGCGGCTGGACCGAGGGGGCGATCACGTTGTCGGCTCTCGAACGACCGCACCGACAACTGCTCCCGCCGATACGGGTAGAAGGACGGTTCTGCTGCCCACGAGGCCGGGTCATATCGCGCCCTACGCGCTCGACCGGCAGCACGTCGGCCCGGTCGGTTCGATCATCCTCCAACTCTCTGCCCGCCGCCGTCCCGGCCAACGCAGCTGTTCCGCGGAGGTCGTGCGTTCACTCGTGTCCGCTTACTTGCGGCTACGAACGGCGGTCAAGGGGAAGTCTGGTGGCAAATGGAGGAAAGACCCATGCGAGTCGAGGCCAAAGAGTTCGGTGCCGGATCAAGGCGGAATCGGGCGATCAGTTGATGGCATGCGCACCGGATGAGGTAACAGATCTCCTGCACCAGTACGCATGGATTTCCTTTTCCGGATTCGGTGCTTCGCCGGAGGACTTCGACGACTTCGCGAGCAGGTTCGGCAGCAGCGCGCCGCCCCGGCGCATGCCTGAGACCTCGGGAGAGGTCGCGCTCGGGTTTCGCGCGGAGGACTCATACAATCGCTGCCGACCGGATACTCCCTTGCTCTTATGCATGGCTGTCGGGTAGTAGGGCGACGACTACTCCGTGGTCGTTTACGAGATTCCTCAGGCAACGGAGGCCCGGTTGACAACGCCACGGGTGGAACACCAAACACTGGATCAGTGCCCCATCGTGACGGTACCAATCGATCTGCTTCTGCCCGCAGACTCGCCTCGACTGTGCGGCGAAGATGTCGAGCACATCCATGTCCTCGCCCAGTCTGAGGCACAATTCCCGCCGATCCTGGTGAATCGGTCCACTATGCGGGTAATCGACGGAATGCACCGATTGCGGGCCGTCTTGCTCCGTGCTGGAAGCCAGATCGACGTGCAGTTTTTCGATGGTGACGAAAAGGACGCGTTTGTACTCGGCGTCCGAGCCAACGTCGCGCACGGCCTGCCGTTGTCACTGGCCGACCGCAAGACCGCCGCAGCACGGGTCATCAGGTCTCATCCACAGTGGTCGGACCGGGCGATCGCTCGGACCGTCGGACTGTCGCACAAGACAGTCAGCGTGCTGCGCCGGTGTCCAACTGGGGAAATTCCCCATTTGGACCACAGAGTCGGCTGCGACGGCCGAGCGCGCCCGACAAGCATCGCAGAGGCGCGCAAGGTCGCTGGCGAGCTGATGGCGGACAACCCCGATGCTTCCCTGCGCGAGGTGGCCAAAATCGCGGGAATCTCACCTGAAACCGCACGAGATGTACGGTTTCGGCTGGACCGTGGAGGCAAGGCAACACCGCCACATCAACGCGGCGTTGATCAACGGAAGGTCACGAGGCCGGTGCCCCAACCTGGTAGCCAGGCCGACAAGCGGCCGGCGGTTACGGACCGAGCTGTAATTGTGCAGAACCTGAAGAAGGACCCCTCACTACGTTTCAGCGAGGCGGGGCGCGTTCTCCTGCGGCTGTTGGACGCCAACACCTTGAATGAGCAAGAGTGGCAGCGGCTCGTGGACAATGTACCCACCCACTGCGCGGACCTGATTGCCGCCGCAGCGCGCCAGTGCTCCGGCGCATGGCAAAAGTTCGCTGACTTTGTGGAACACAGTCGATCGTCCACCACGGGCTCAGCATACCCGCAGCGGTCAACCTGACTCGCCACAGACATCCCAGAGAGCCCAGCGCTACTAATTGAGCCCGTCGCGCACTCAATCTGGGCAAGACCGCCCTGTTCCCCGTGTGCGCGTTCTACACGAGGATCGCCCGGGCCGGCCGGTGGCCAAGAGGTCCGCAAGCATGTGATGTTGTCGCGGCCGCTGCTTGATGGGAAATTGCGGGAGCAGGAAGGGTCCACTCCCAGCCGGCGAAGGATGGCGCAGGAAGCGAACGCCGGTGGTCGAAACGGCGACGTAAGCCGTGGCAACCGTGACCTGGTACCTCCGCCGGTGGTTTCCGCATAACTGGTCACGGACGGCGGGCCAATCCCTACATATCATCATCGTTTGTCTCAATGCGCATCAACGGTTGATTCAGTCGGCCGGATCGTCTACCGTACGAAACGAGGAGGTGATGAAAATGTTTATAACACGAGCGCCCGACAGCTCTATCCGGACGGGTTTGTTGCAGACTGCGACGTGCCACCTAGGCCAGCTGTATCCAAAGCGTAAGCGCGGTTCAGCCATCGTGCAGTCGCCGTTACCGGTGCCCGCTCCGACGCTGCCCGAAACAGGGGCGGGAGCAGAGCGAAAGCCGACTCGCTAGGGCCGGGTGATTCACGAGCACTGTGACGTGGTCTTTACGGTGAACACGCCGTCAAGATCGTGAACGCACACGATCAAATCACCGCCTGGGTCTGCACCGCGGTAGCTACGGCCACGGATCAACGCCGCGGCTACCGCGGTGCTGTACTCTGAACCCGACGGAAGGGTGGCGTCCTTGAGTGAGAACTACAGGCTTCGACCAGAACTTATGGTCTACGTCGACGAGATTGATGATGC
>JBOHEL010000481.1:0-4006 GCA_050700995.1 Sciscionella sp.
AGATCGAGATAAGCGCGGCCAGGCGTGGGTCGGGGAAGACGGTGCCCCATTCATTTGGGGCTCGCACACGTTCCTACTCTTGGATTGCTGCTGCTAGCTGGGCTTTCTGCCCCCCGCGTGTCTTGCCGATCTTTCAGGTGTGACCAAGCTATGTTAGGCACTGCCTGAACAGATTAGGTGGGAAGAAGGTGTGCCGGTGGTGAGCGGGCTGCGACTGATTGCCGGTGGGGCTGTGCCGGTCGGGCCGGTGGTTTCGGATCCGCTTGTGTTTCAACGGGAATGCGTGGATGCGTTTGTTGCGTCGTGGCGGGCTCGAGGCTTCAGCCCCGTGACGATCGACAATGACGTCGGTCTGCTCGAGCGTGCGCTGTCGGCGTTGGGGCGCCCGGCGTGGGAGGTCACTGCCGAGGACATCGACCGAGTTGTCGGCGACCTGGCGGTGGCGGGCCGGGCGGCGTCGACACGGCGGGAGTATGTCCAGATCTTCAAGGGGTTCCATCGGTTTCTGCAGGTCCGCAAGGCAGCCGAGATTGAGGCGTCGTTCGGGGTTCGGCTGGTGTGCCCGGTCGACGAGTTCAACGCCGCGCGTCACGTCGGCGACGATTCACCGGCGCTGCTGGCGCCGCCGTCGCCGGAGCGGGTGGCGGAGTTCTTCGAGTTCATGAAGGCCCGGATCGCGACAGCCCGGAAGTACGCTCCAGCAGCACGCGACTATGCGCTGTTCCGGACGCTGTATCACGGCGGGTTGCGGTCGGAGGAGGCCGCGCTGCTGGAGGTCCCCGACGTCCATTTCGGGCGCGGCCCCTTCGGCAAGCTGCATGTGCGGTTCGGCAAGGCAGCCCACACGTCCGGCCCGCGCCCGCGGTGGGTGCCGATGCTGGATGGCCTGGACCTGATGTTGCGCTGGTTTATCACCGATGTCCGTGCGAAGTTCCCGGACTCGCCGGTGCTGTTCGCCGACGAGTCCGGCGGCGCGCTGCATCGGGGAACTATCCGCAATCGGCTGCGGTATCTGATGCAGCTGGAAGGGCGGCCGGTGACCGAGCGGTTCAGCCCGCATGCACTGCGGCGGGCGTGTGCGACCCACAACTACGAGCGAGGAGTGGATCTTGTTGCCATTCAACAGCTTCTGGGGCACTGGACGGTGAGTTCGACGATGCGGTACGTGCGGCCATCGGCGACGTTCATCGAGGACGCCTATCGCCGGGCGGTTACCTCGACGCTGGCCGAGCTGAGCGGACAGGACGGTCTGGCATGAAGATCCGTTGGCGGCTGCGGATGGCCGCGGCGCAACGGGAGGTGTGGACCGGCACCGAGATGCGCCGGCTACTGGCCGAGAAAGCGGGTATGGAGATGTCGGCGGCGTCGGTGTCGGCGCTGTTGACTAAGGAGCCCAACCAGGTCAAACTCACGACGCTCATCGCGTTGTGCACCGCTCTGGAATGCACCCCCAACGACCTCTTCGAGGTCGACACCACCCCGGTCGAGCAGCCCGCCACGCCGTCGCGGCCGGCGCCGCCTGAGACGAAGAAGACCGCGAACACGCGGGGCCGGTCGATGCCGCCGATGTAGCCGATGAGTCCGAAAGTGATCGCATCCGATGGGCAAACGCCAGCGTGACTGCGCGGCATGTGGGGCGGCGGTGGGCATCATCGGCCGGGAGCTGTGTTGTCGTTGTGTCCAGCGGCAGCGGGAGCGCGACGCCAAGCATTCCTGTGCGGACTGCGGCCGCGATCGGGTGCTGGTAGCCGCGACTGGACGATGCGTGCTGTGCTCGCGGCGATGCGTCGAATGCGGTCAAGCCGTCCGCCGGGCCGATTCCACGCTGTGCAAGACGTGCCGTCGCCGAGCCGACCTGCTCGCCCGCCAGCAGCACTGCCCGCGATGCGGCAAACCCGGTTATCTACGTGCCGACACCGGATGGTGCGGGTCGTGTTCACGGCCGGGCCCACCGAAGGACCCACCCAGAATCTGCCAGGAGTGCGGTGAGCTGCGCCGCCACGAGGGCCACGGCATGTGCTCGCGATGCTGGCAGCGGCACCCGCAGCGGCCGTTTGTGCAGGGCGAGCACCTCGCCGCGCAACTCGACGACCCACCGGCCTGGCTGGACGAATTCGTCGCCCATGTCGCCGAGGTGTATTCACCCGCGCGGGCGTGCAACGTGATCACATCTCTGAGCCGGCGACTCATCGATGAGCACCCCAATCATCCGCACGCCTTGCTCGACCGCGCCCGCCGGCCTGGCCGCTCGTTGGGCACGCTGGCCAGGTCGCTGGAGGTGTTCTTCACCGAGCGGGGCCTGGCCATGGCCACCGATCATGCCGAGCAGCGCGCCGCCGGGCGGCGCCAGCGCCGCGTCGACGCCGTCCCCGTGACGCTGCGGCCGGCGGCGGCCTCCTTCGCCGAATCACTGTTGACCGCGCGAACACGGGCTCTCAGGGCCGGAACGTTGCCGCGTAGCGACCGCACTATTGACGTCGCGCTGGCGACCCTGCGTGATCTCGCACTGTTTCTGAACCACGGACGAGGAAAACAGGATTGGTCCACCGTCGATGTCGCTGACATCGAGGAATTCCTCAACCTGCAGCCGAACAATCGCCCACGACGACTGACGGTGCTGCGTCAGTTCTTCCGGTTCGCTCGCACCCGCCATCTCGTTCTCATCGATCCGACGCGTGGCCTGGAGCGCAAGCAGTCCAAGGGATTTCGCGGCAGAACTCTCGCCATCGATGAACAGCGCCTATTGTTTCGCCGCTGGAGCACCGATCCGACGGTCCATCCCCATGAAGCGCTCGTCGGGATCCTCGCGCTGCTGCATGGCGCCTCGACTCGGGAACTGCGGCTGCTGCGGTGCGACACGATCGACCAGCGGGAATGCACCATCGGCCTCGACGGTCGTCCTCACCCGGTGCCGCTGGATCCGGCCAGTTGGGCGGTCTTGACGCGTTGCCTTTCCCATCGGCAGTTCCAGCGCACACGCAATCCGCACGTCATCGTCACCAACGTCACCAAGACCGGCCGCGAACCCGCGTCTGCGGCCTACCTGTCCCATGTCCTCGACGCCTGCGGCCTTGCGCCGCGCACGGTTCGCAGCACGCGGCTGGTCGATCTGGTCAACACCATGGACCCCAAGCTGGTAGCCGTCACCTTCGGGATGGACCCCGAGGCCGCCATGCGCTACCTCGCCGACCACGTCGACCCCACCCGCCTGCCAGCCAGTGACGCTTCAGGCTAACCAACGCACGAGGGCGACGTCGTTGAGTCATGGCCGAAGGCCTCGATCAATGAGCCCCGTGACGGCCCTTGACGCCCTGGGAGATTACAAGCTTCCCGAGACTCCCGAGCGCGCCGCCCACCCCACCGATGTAGGCCTTGGCCATGTGACGAGCGGACACGTCAGCGCCTTCCGGTAGGGAGGTCAGCCACGCGATGGCGTCATCGCGTTCGTCGTTGTCATACACCCACACCGGGCACGGCATCCACGCGCCGATGCCGCGGGTTGGCGCCCGAATCCAGCCGATGTCGCTCACGACAGCGCAGCCATCAAGCAGCCGCAAGTAGCCCACCCCAAGGCGAGTGTCCGCCCATAACGCACCCGGCGTGATGCGCTCGAAGCCTGGGCCGAATTGGTAGAGCAGTCGCATCCGACTTCTTGTTCGTCGCGCCCGATCGACCAGCGGCGCAAAGACCCGTTCGTAATCGTCTGTTGTCACCGTCCCGACCGCCTCCAGGGCCTGAATGCCGGCAGGCAGCCCCGTATGTTCCTTGAGCACAACCCCAATGGTAGCCAAATCGCGTCATACCCCCGATGCGGTCATCGCACGAACCAGTGACATTTCGGCAGCGCCTTGCACAGGTTCGCACGAACAAGTGCGCTTTGCTGAAGGGCAGGTTGGTGGCGATCGCGACCGACGCGCGTTCTTCGCGTTCGGTAATGATCTGAAATAGCAATTCCGCTCCGCGAGGGTCGATTTGGACGTATCCGAGTTCATCGAGGCACAGCAGG
>JBOHEL010000482.1:0-4005 GCA_050700995.1 Sciscionella sp.
GCGTATGCCCACGTGGATTTCTCAGTTCCGGCTATCTCGGGCATCTGCCCCGCTGGCCAGACAGGAGTGATATGAGCGGTCGGGAGCCGATGAATCCCGGCAGCGGGATCTAGTTTGAGTGCTCGTCAGGAACGTCTTGCGACCCGCCTGTCCTTTGTGGGCCCGGGACCGGCCCTTCTCTACCGCGAAGCTTGCGGGCTGATGGCCGAACAACCAGCCCGAGCTACCGCGACACACCAGGTAGGCCATCTGCTTCGGGAGGTGGAAAGCGCGGTACGGCACGTGTTGCGGCCCGAGAGACTGAAGGGGGAGGGCGTTCACCAGCGTGAGGTCCTGGCGACACTCGAGGCAATGGGCATCAGCGTCGACGATCCAGCGGGCCAGTTCTGGCTGAGCTTGGCGACCGAGGGCAGCGCCGAGAACCTGCCTGGGTGGGCTCATCGCAACGGGCTGGCTGCCCCCCGCCCGATGAGTGACGAGTTCCGGCGCATCGTCTCCGGTGTGCAGTCGCTGCTGGAGCGTTTGATGGACGAGTTCGAGGCTCGCTGGGCGATAGTCGGGCAGCGGCTGGATCGACTGTTGGAGCTGCGGTCTCCGTCGGAGAAGCACGCCACGACTGTCCGGCAGGAGATTCCTCTGGATCCGGTGGCGCACGGCTATTTCTTTGACCGAGCCGGCGTTCAGTGGCTGGAACCCCTCGTGAAAGCGGGCTTCTTCTCCTCGCCGCCGGAGCCGGAGATCGACGAGAACGAGGGCACGATCGTGCTGCCGTTCTGGCCGGAGTCTCGCTACCTGGCCCGGGTGGCATCCGAGGAGCCCAACGCAGCGGTGACGGCGGCAGCAGCCATCCCGCGCACTGCCAACAGTCGTGTCGACTACGACATTGTGTCGGTTGCCCTCGCAGTTCCGATCGAAGAGGGCGTGCGGTTGATGGACCGCATCCAGAACGAGATCCGTACCGGTGCGGGTGTGCTGATTCCCCAAGAGGTGGGGAAGCTCAGCGCTCGACTCGCCGCCGGTGGCCATCCTGGCCATGCAGTGGAGCTGTTGCGGGCGTTGTTGGAGAGGATCCCGGCTGCTGGTGGGTCGGTTGGCCTGATGGACACCTACACCTACGCCGAAATCCTGCGGTCGTACCTGCCAACCGTGGCCGACCATGCTGGCCGTCGCGTGTTTGGCCTGCTCGTTGATCTGCTCACACAGGCGACAGGGGCCGAGTCGGTCACCGGTCCCGGGCAGCGGCAGGCGGAGTGGTCCACAGTGTGGCGTCCCAGCTTGGACGGCGAGTCCATCCGGGAGGACTTCGATCCGGTCAACGCACTGGTGACTGCTGTGCGCAAGACCGCGATCGGCCTCATGGACACCGCATCCCTTCCCGTTGTCGAGATCATCAGCACACTGGAGACGGCTGGCGGGGAGATCTTCCACCGCCTCGCGCTGCATCTCTTGACGCGCTGTGGTCAGGACGCACCTGACCTAGTCACGTCGTATCTACTAGACCCCAGCCTGCTCCGATCGCGCGGCGCTGCCACCGAATATCTCCGTCTCGCGCGCGAACACAACACCGTGCTAAAGGAGGCCGACCGGGACAAGTTGCTCGGCCTGATCGAGGCTGGTCCCGATCTGGACAGCTGGATCGAGGGCCACTCCAGGATGCAGGGCCAACCACCCTCGCAGGCCACGATCCGCCAGTGGCGCTGCCGGTGGCAACGCGATCGCCTCGCCGCACTATGCCCTGTTCTTCCCCCGGAGTGGATTGCCATCTATGAGGCGCTGGTCGACGAGTTCGGCGAACCCCCGGAAACGCCGCCGCCCGCGGCCTTCCCGAGTCAGGGTTTCGCGGTGCCGGCACCGGTCACCGCCGGTGCGTTGGCGGCCATGCCCACCGACGAACTGGTCACCTACCTACGCGTCTGGGAACCGCCCGAGACCAACCCATACCGGTGGAGTCACGCCGACCTGGCTCCCTCTCTCCGTACGGCCATCGAACAAGGCGCGACTGAGCGTTCCCGGGACGCAGCGGCCTTCATCGACCTCCCCGTGCACCATGTGAGCGCGGTTGTGGAGGGCCTGAGGGCGGCGGCTAGCCGCGGCAGTGGCCTGCACTGGCCAGCCATCGTCCAACTCCTCGTCTGGGCTGACCAGCAAGCGACAGCTGAATGCACCGCCGCAGCCGAACACGTCCGCCAGTGGCGCTCCGTCCGGATGGACATGCTCAACCTGATCAATCTCGGGCTGGCAGCGGCGGATGGCATCGCATCGGCTGACCGCGACGCCGTGTGGACCGTCATCGACCACGCCGTCGAGGACCCTGACCCCACGCCAGCAGAGGAGACCCGACTGCTCGACGGTGGGATGAATCTGCCGACCTTGTCGATGAACACCATCCGTCCGGAGGCGATCCGGGCTGCGATCACCTGGAGTATTTGGGCGCGGAACGACGACCCCACCGTCGATCTCTCTGCCCTGTTCACACTGCTGGAGCGCCACCTTGATCCCCTGACCGAGCCGTCTCGCGGCGTTCGTTGGGTTTACGGCGAGGGCTTCGCCAACCTCGTCAGCTTGGATCACGAGTGGGCCACGGATCACCGTGACTTGATCTTTCCTCTGGAGCCGGACTCGCGCACGGCATGGGAGTCCGCGTGGGGCGGGTTCCTGTCCTTCGGCTACCCCGATCACGAGCTGTGGCGACTGCTGGAACAACACTATCGTCTCAGTGTCGAACGGATGGAACCCGACGACCCCGACCATCTCACCCTAAGCCGAGAATTCCAAACCGGAATGCACTTGGCGAATCGCTATTTGACAGGAGACCTCCACCTAGACGACGAGTCGCTGCTTCGCGGATTCTATACTCGCGCATCCGCGTCGACCCGAGTCAACCTGATCAAGTGGATCGGCCACCAACTGGCCGATATCGACGAGTCGACTGTGCAACGGCTGACCACCTTCTGGAGCTACCGCCTAGATGCGGCCCGCAACGGCGCTGATGATCCAAAGGCCGAACTACGCGAATTTGGCTGGTGGTTCGCGTCCGGTGTATTCGACGAGGAGTGGGCACTGCGGCAGATGCTGGCGGTGCTGGCCATCACTGACCTGCATGGCACCGACCAGCGCGTCCTCCAGCGCCTCGCCCGACTGGCCGATGCTCATCCTGTGCTGTGCCTGCAAGTCCTAGAGGGGCAGGTCAACACACTCGACCGCGACAACAGCATGAGCACACATTTGTTCCTTACGCAATCAGGCACCATTCGTCGCATCCTGACGATCGGAAAGGAAAATACCGACCTGCTCCGCCAAGCACTCGTACACAAGATCGTCAGCCTCTTATTCCGGTACGGCCTCGATCTCCGGGACCTCCTTTAGGAATGGGTCCGTACGCGGGATTGTCCTCTAGCGACACCGCCCATGCCACCGGACCTGGGTCCAAGCAGGCTGACAACCGGCATCAGCCATCTTCCTCTCGTCGGCATGTGTGTGCGTCGGCATCGGGTACCGGAGTGTTCGGTTGCTTCTGCGGGTCTCATTGGGTTTGGGGGGTGGATCGTGGGTCTTGCGATCTCTGTGTCGAGTGGGTTCATCTGCTCGGTCGGCGGTGACTGTGGATCCCACCACGAGAACGCCGATGCCTCGTCGTTGAGCACCAGTTGGGGAGCGTCGTGCAGGTCGGTCCGGTAGATCGCGGTGTGCTCCCGGCGGCTCGGGCCGGCGCAGATCAACCTCGGCGACAGCGACGAAGTTCAGATCGACCGTCCCGATACCTGTCTCTTCTCCTGGCTCATGCACGGCAGCCTGCCGCGCGGTCTCGGCAGGCTCGCGCATCCCACCGGGCAGCTCCCACTGCCGGCGCCAGCCGTTGAAGTGTCCATTCACGGGTCCGATTGAGCTGGGCCGTCGCCAGCTAGTGGATCTTGGTGGGCTGTCGGTGATTGGTGTCGGCGTGTCGGGCTCGGTCTTGGATGCTTGATCGTCGATCATCTGGGTTGTGTCCATGTTTGAGCCGCC
>JBOHEL010000483.1:0-4005 GCA_050700995.1 Sciscionella sp.
CGCGGGCAACCATGCGAACGCCGCTGAGCAGGCGTTGCTCGGGTACGCGCGGCAACTGACCAACACGATCGATGCCCTTGAGCGCTCCGAGGCCGCCTACCGGCAGGTCGAGGGTGAGAACCACGCATTGTGGGGCACCGCAGGTCGGTAACGTGCATCGCTGGGTGAGCGATGATCATTCGTAGGGGATTGCGCCGGAGGGGACAATACGCATGACCGACGTTCGGTGGCGGGGAGTAAGCCACGAGCAGCTGTACAACTGGATCAACAGTGGCGAGGGCTCGCGCGCCTCGACCCCCCAGTTGGACTATTGGAACAGGCTCGGCGGCTCCCTCGCCGATGTTCACCACAACCTCACCGGTCGGCTCGCCAAGCTGAATGTCGACTGGCGGGGTGGTGCCGGTAGCGGTGCCCAGGACGCCATCAATCCGTTGCAGCGCTGGGCCGACGACGTGCAGGGGCACGTGCGCTCCATGGGCAGGGTCGCCCAGAACCAGGCAGACCTGATCGCGGGTGCTCGCGCTCAGATGCCCGAGCCGCAACCCGTGCAGGCACCACAGCCCTCCGGATGGGCTGCGCCGTCCGATGGCGGCGCGCCCCATGGTCGCGGGCGGGGGCCCGCCGCTATGGTGGCAAAGCAGGGCGCCGACCTCGAAGTTCAGGAAGCCAAGGCCGCCGAGTCCCGCGAGCGTGCCATCGAGGTGATGCGCAACTACGAGCAGGGCAGCGAGGCCAACCGCAGTGGGTTGGGCGTGTTCGAGGAGCCTGGCAGGGTGGCGATCGAGGTGCCCACCCCGAAGGGCAGCACAGCGTCCGTCGGGTATCGGCCGCTCACCTCGCGGCCGCTGCCTGGCGAGCCGGGCACAATCGCCAGTGGTGACGCCGCCGCGGCGCCGGGTCGGCCGGTCGGTGGGCCGCCAGTGGCTCCTGGTGAGCCAGGTGCACCGGCCTCACCAGGTGGCGGCAGCGTGCTCGGGGGCAGGCCAGGTCCGCAGCCTGGCGGCAGGGCGTTCCTGCCTGGCGAGGGTGGCTTCCGCCCGATCGTGCCAGAGGTGCCCAGCGTGCCCGGTGCGCTCAGCGGCACCGTGGTCGGAGCAGGCAGTGTCGGCGGCGGCGCGTTGCTGGGCCGCGCGGGTTCCGGCGGTCGCGGCTCCGACAGGGGACGCCATGCCGCGCCGGATCATCCGGACCAGTTCGATCACGGTCAGGACACCCATGACGGCGGCAACGGTGACCAGGCGCCTGACGGTGGCCAAGGTGTGCACCATGGGCTCGACCTCGGCTACGGCACAGGCGGGCAGCATCAGCCGGGCCACCAGCAACTTCCGGTGGACACCGGCGCGGCGAGTCAGCCGCCGCAGAGCCAGCCGTCCCAGGTGCAGTTGAACCAGCAGCCGGTGCAGCCCGCCGCACACACCGGCGCGTCCGTGGCCGATCCCAGCCAGGCGGGCCAGTACGGCCAGGGGTCGGCAGGGCAGCCGCAGTACGGCGGTCAAGCGCCAGTTCAGCCGCAGCAGGCACCTGGCGCGCACACCGCTGCGGCTGCCGCGCAGAACCAGAACGCGCTCTTCGGCAATGGGAATCAGGGTTCCGCCCCCGCCGCGGCGCCAATGGGTACCGGTGGCGCGGCTGGCGGCATGCCAGGTGGCCAGGATGTCGTGCGTGGCCAGTCCCCGTTGATGCGGGGATCGTCCGCCGGGTACCAGGGCTTCTCAGGCCAAGGCGGCATCGGAGGGTTCCAGGGCACCCATGCATCCGGTGCGTCGGGTTACAGCGCCGCGTCGCCAGGTGGCTCGGCGTCGGCCTCGGCTGGTAGCAGTTCCGGTGCCCCGTCGAGCTCGGCCGGTGGCTCGGCAGGCGACTACGGGCAGCGGCACGACACCGCCCCGGTTGACTCCGAATTCGCCGACGGCGGCTTCGCACGCCGAGTGTCAGACGAGGACAGCCTGTGGGGTGACGACCGGATGGTCGCGCCGCCGGTGCTCGGTGAAGACCCGCAGCAGTGACGGTGGCTGGGGGCCCGGCAGAGGGGCCGGAGGAGCTGACGCTGTCGACACTTGAGTTCGATGTGCTGTGGGAGTACCTGCGATTGCCCTCGATGCCGGTCGTGATCGGGGTGCCGTCGCCTGGGCGGACGCACAGCGAGCGGACGCGACTCGCCGATGAGGCATGGCAGCGCATCGAGGCGCGCGGCCTCGGTCGCCAGATCAACCTGCACCCGTTGCTGCCCAGGTACCTCAGCCTGCTGGCGCAGCCGGAGCGCGAGGTCGACGGGCGGGTCTGGGTCGGTGGTGAGGTTCGCAGCCTGGCTGCCGCGACCGGCCAGGAAGCCGTGCACGTCACCCTCGCCGGTGGCGAGCTGACGTTCCGCCCCATCTCACCGGAGGGCCTGGTGGCGGCCGTTCTGGGCGTGCTGCCCGCGCTGGCGGCCGGTACCGGGCATTCGGTGACACTGCCAACCGACGATTTCGAGGCGGCCGCATACTCTGCGGGTCCCGTGCGGCAGGGGTTCGCGCTGGCGCTGACCGATCGTGGGGTCCGCGAGGCCGACGTGCGGACCTTGACGGAGATGATCTCTGAGGTCTCCGGGCAGGGGCAGTTCGGTGCCGCGGCGCGCGACAAGTTCGGCCGGCGACACAGAGCGGACCGTGCAGTGTCCTTCTTCGACACTGCAGACGGCAGGTATCTGCAGGTCAAGCGCTCGCAGAACGGTACGCCGCCGTGGACGACGATCTCGCCGGTAGATCAGCGGCGCCTCCTGCAGCACGTCACCGAGATGCTGGCAGACGTGGTGCGGCTCTCCGGCGGCTGAGCGTGCCCGCCCGACGCAGCGTCGACCCGCACGAGCTGCTCGCAGCCATGCGTGCCGTGTGGTCTTGGCTGGACGGCGACGGCCCTGAACCCGACCGCGCCGCGCTGGCCAGCGCGGTCCGGCTGAGCCTACGAACGCTGGCGCAGATCGCCCCCGGTCGCAGTGTGGAGGTGCGGGTACCGCCGTTCGCCGCGGTGCAGTGCGTCGCGGGCCCGCGCCACACCAGGGGCACCCCGCCCAACGTCATCGAGATGGATCCCCGCACCTGGCTGGAACTGGCCACCGGCCGGATGTCCTGGGCTGTCGCGCTGGCTTCAGGCAGCGCGAGCGCTTCCGGCAGCCGCGCCGATATCGGGGCACTGCTGCCCATCGTCAGACCGTGACGGCCGATCCGTCCACCGTGATGGCCACCGGTCATGCCGGTTCCTGCTGCCGCCGCAGCGGCTGGCAGCGCCACAGCGGGGTGGGAAAGCGCACAGCTGCGTGGTATCAGCCGGTCAGCGCCTAGACTGGGCGCGCAGCCTGACACCTTCCCCAGGGAGCAACCCGGTGGTCACCGAGACCCATCTCGACACCGACATGGAACGTGAACCACGCGAGGAATGTGGTGTCTTCGGTGTGTGGGCGCCCGGCGAGGAAGTCGCCAAGCTCAGTTTCTACGGGCTGTATGCCCTGCAGCACCGGGGCCAGGAGGCGGCCGGAATCGCGGTGGCAGACGGCAAGCAGATCGTGGTGTTCAAGGATCTCGGGCTGGTCAGCCAGGTCTTCAACGAGCAGGTGCTGTCCTCGCTGCGCGGACACGTCGCGGTCGGGCACTGCCGGTACTCCACCACGGGATCGGGTACCTGGGAGAATGCCCAGCCGATGTTCCGCACCACCGCCGCGGGCAGCGCGCTCGCGCTAGGGCACAACGGCAACCTGGTCAACACCGCGGAACTCGCTGAGCGCACCATGCGGATCGGGATCAAGCCGGTACCAGGGCTGACGGGATCCTCAAGTGACTCCGATCTGATCGCGGGGCTGCTCGCGGAGGCCGCCGTTGACACCGGGCTTGAGCAGGCTGCCAGGGAGCTGCTGCCTAGCCTGCGCGGCGCGTTCTGCCTGGTGTTTTCCGACGAGACGACGCTGTACGCGGCACGCGATCCCTACGGCGTCCACCCGATGGTGCTCGGCAGGTTGGAGCGCGGCTGGGT
>JBOHEL010000484.1:0-4000 GCA_050700995.1 Sciscionella sp.
TTGAGGTTGACCCGGAGACGGGTGTGTGGGATGTGTTGCGGATGGTCGCCGTCGATGACTGCGGTGTGCGTATCAATCCCATGATCGTCGAAGGCCAGATCATGGGTGGTATGACCGAGGCTTACGCGATGGCGAACATGCAGTTCATTACCTACGACGCTGAGGGTAACTGCGTGGGATCGAACTACATGGATTACCTGTTGCCGACGGCGTGGGAAACTCCTGGCTTCGAGCTCCACGAGGTTGTGACGCCGTCACCGCATCATCCCATCGGCGCTAAGGGCATCGGTGAATGTGCGGCGGTCGGTGGGCCGGCGGCATTCGTCAACGCGGTAATGAACGCCGTCGACGACACCGGGGTGCGGAATATTGACATGCCGCTGCTTCCGGACCGCGTGTGGGAGGCCATGAAGTACAAGCGTGACGTTTCCGGAGCACCGCCGGTTAAGTCCGACAGCTGATCAGACTGGATGGTTGGGTAGATGACCATGGACGGGTGGGACGTCCTCGAGCATGCCCGCGAGTTGTCGAAGCGGGGTGAGGCGTTTGCGCTGGCTACCGTTGTGTGGCGGCGTGGCCCGTCCTCGGGCAAGGAGGGTTGCCGGGCTGTCATCACAGCCTCGGGGCAGGTGTTCGGTTTCATCGGTGGCGCCTGCGCCGAACCGGTCGTTGTTCGCGAGGCTCGGCACATTCTCGCAGAGGGTGTGCCGCGCCTCGTGTTCCTCGGGTCAGCCGAGGAACTCGGGGAGATGGTAGTGCGGGAGGGCATCAGCTACGTACCGATGTCCTGCCAAAGCGAGGGAGCCTTGGAGATCTACATTGAGCCGGTAGAGCCCAAGACACACCTGGTTGTCGTCGGACGGTCACCGATGGTGGAAGCCCTCGTGCAGATGGGCCAAGCGATCGGGTGGCGAACGGTCCTGGTGGACCCTGATGGCGGCTCTGCAGAGAGTCACCCCATGGCGCAGTGCGTCGTCAGCGAACTGGACTTCAAGCTTGCTGGCGTCGATGAACGCTCGCTGGTCGTGGTTGCCACTCAAGGTCATCACGATGAGGAAGCAGTAGAGCAGGCGTTGATAGCGGGTCCAGCCTACGTTGGGCTGGTGGGGTCTCGGCCGCGAGCCAAGTCGGTGCTGGAGTACTTGGAAGGCCGGGGGTTGTCTCGGGAGACGCTGGACCGAGTGAAGGTGCCGGCCGGTTTGGATCTAGGAAAAGTCGCGCACCGCGAGATCGCGGTGGGGGTGCTGGCCGAGTTGGTGAAACTAAGGGCAGCTGGTGCTCTCGGCAAGGGTGTGCGACCTGAGATCCCTGAGATTGCCGAGGCGGTTGACCCGGTGTGCGGCATGACAGTGGAGGTCGGCTCCGCGCGTCACAAGGTGGACCACGACGGTAGCACGTACTATTTCTGCTGTCCGGGATGCCTCAAGGCGTTCTCGGCGGACCCCGCCGCGTTCATGGGGTCGGAAGCAAAGTCGTGAATCGCAAAGTTGGGACCCCACAGCCTGTTGGTAAGGAGAGCGAGTAGTCGATGCTGATCGAGAGCGAGTTCGAGGTTGCCGCGCCGCTCGAGCAGGTGTGGAAGCACATGCAAGATGTGCCGCGGATCGCACCTTGCCTGCCAGGTGCCGAGCTCACTGATGTCAACGGCGACGTGTACAAGGGTCGCGTGACGACCAAGATGGGCCCGGTGAAGATGCAGTTCGCCGGCACTGCCAAGATCGTTGAGCGTAACGAGTCCGCCAAGCGGATTGTGATGGATGCGTCCGGGTCGGAGGAGAAGGGTAAGGGCCAGGCCACCATGAAGGTGACCTCGACGATGGTTCCAGCTGGAAGTGGAACACGCGTCAAGGTGACTCAGGATCTCCAGCTCTCCGGTGCGGCTGCCCAGTTCGGCAGAGGCATGGTTCAGGACGTCACGAGCGTAATCATGCGAAGCTTCGCCAAGTGCATCGCGGACGACATTGGTCGGGCCCACCGGGGAGAGGCACCGCTAGCGCGTGGGGCGGCCGTTCCAGTAAAGGGTTTCAGCATCGGCATGCAGGCTATGATGACGGCCCTTAAGCGTTTCTTCGGCGGACTCTTCGGCCGAGGAAAGTCGTGACAACGATCCGTGAAGGAAAGAGAGGCCGGGCATGTTCTTGTGGTGGATTGGTAACCTGATCCTACTCGTCGTCGCGTTCGTCGTCTTCGGGTTGATGCAACGGATCGTCAAGCCGGTAGATCGAATCCGGGAGACAGTGGACGGCATCCTGTTCAACGGCGTCATCCTGACTGGAGAGCTCGACAACGTCCCAGACCTGTTGGCTGAGACGGACAGCACAGTGAAGGAAGTGTCCATTGGCGCGACTCGTTACGTGAAACGAGTCGGTCATCTGCTGGGCGCATTGGGAGTCTAGCTAGCAGACCTGAGGGTTCGAACGAGGAAGAGGAGGTAGCCGTGCCTTTAGTCGCATGGGTCACGCTTGTGCTCGTCGCGGTGGTCGTGGCCATTGTTGGTCTTTCGCTCTTGAAGGTAATTTCGCAACTGAAGCACGTTGCCTGGACACTTGGGGCGATCATCGTAGGCGTTAACGCGATCGCGTACCAGACAAGGACGGTTCCCGAGGTTTTGCCGTCGGTCAACGCCAACCTCGCACCTGTTCGATCCATGGCAGAGCAAGTTTAAAACTCCAGCAACGGCTAATCACGTCGGAGTTGGGATCAGATTAAGGGGCATGATATGCACGAGTTCAACTGCGGTCACCAGGAATGCGCCTCTCAGTTCACGTCGTCCGACAAGGACAATCTGATGCGGCAGGTTGCGGACCATCTGAAGGAGGTTCACAACGTGCAGACAGCGACCCAGACGTTGTTGGGCTACTTGGAGACTACTTGCGTGACCACCACACAGGATCGTTAGATCTTGTGATGCCGGCATGAGGACAAGAAAACTGCTACCGAAAGGAGGGCTGCGGGATGATGTTGCTTTTGGAACAGGCGCCCGGGCCCGGTGAGGCGCATCTGTTCGGCTGGTACCTGGGCTTCGCGATCGCTGTCGTGGTGATCACAGTGGTGGTCGCACTGGTAGCCCCGATCCTCGTCCTTGCCGCTCGGATCGCCCGTCAGGCACCTCAAATCAATGCTGCGCTGCAGCAATCATATCGGAACACGCTGCCGTTGGCAGACCTGCGACAGACGATTGACCACGCTGAGGTTATCATCGGCGGTCTGGAACGTGGCCGTGCTCGGCTGGGAGGTTAGCGATGCCATTCATATTGGGCTATGCAGGCGCGCCTGATGGCTATGCTCCTGAAGAGGCCACCTTCTGGTGGATCGCGATACTCATGGCCGTCGGCGTCGTGATCGTGGTGATCTTATTGCTGAGCTCGCTTGTGTCGATGGTGAAGTCCATCGATCGCAGCGTGGTAGGCGTGCGGGACACCCTCCGGGCTATCCCGGAGAATACCGCCAATTGCGCGCTCATTCCTATCACCGCTGACAGGGTCGATGCGGTACTGGCAGAGGGTCTGACGCATCACTTGTTCCTGACCAGGGTTCTGACTGGTTCAGGAACGCCAGTTGGAAAGGGCTAGCCATGACTCTTATTGTCCTGACCGTAGTCGTCATCTTGGTGTTGACCGCTGTTCTGGCGATCTTTCTCTTCATCATCGGCGTGCTGCTCAATCGAATCGCAGATAATCTCGATGACTGCTTGGGAAACGTGAAGACGATCGCCACGCAGGCCGAGACGATTATCCCTGGGGTGGAGCACATCAACCGCACTGGTGGAGTCGTTGCAGGTGCGCTACCGCTGCTGTACGGAGGTGCTGAGAAAATCGCAGCCAAGTTGGCTCCTCCCGTTCCAGCTCCGGTTAACGGTCACACCAACGTGCCATCTTCGGGTCGGCGCCGTTCCCGTCTGATGGACACGGTGGGCATCCGCGACCGTCACCATTAGAGATCTCTCTCAGTCCTCCGTCGGTAGCAGAGGATAGGTAACAAATAGTGGGCAGTGACCATG
>JBOHEL010000485.1:0-3992 GCA_050700995.1 Sciscionella sp.
GGCGTGGCGGCATGCGTCGGGGGGGTTGCATGCGTGCAGCTCGGTCATGGCGAAATCGGTAAGTACGAGGATGCGGGCTCGGCGGGCGGCGGGCGGGAGTTGATCGAGCACTGCGGCTAGCGCGGCCCGGGCTGCGGTGTGGTGACCGGCTTGGAGGTGAACGTGGCCGGCCGCGGCAGCCAGGTGAGCCGGGCCGTAATCGAGCAGTAACGGCGAACGCGGGGCCGGTTGAGAGGTCGTGGGCTCGGCGCGATGTAGGGCATCGACGGCGGCGGTGTGATCACCTGAATCGGCGTGGATGGTGGCCTGGATGCTCGCCAGCCAGGGCGCGATGGCGGGTGCCCGCTCGGCGTGGGCGAGGGCGGCGTCGAGATGATTCATCGCGGCGGCGGTCATGGCTTCGGCGTGGGCTAGCTGCGCGATGTGGCCGAGCACGGTGGCGGCGGCCTGGTCGTCGTCGGCCTCGCGGGCGTTATCAAGGGCCGCGCTGTAGTGGGCGCGGCCCGACGCAGCGTCGCCGAGGTCCTCGGAGGCCAAGCGACCGGCGAGGGTGGCGACTACGGTGAGGTTGCGCAGCAGCCGGCGCCGGTTACTAACAGTGTTGTCCCGGCCCAGTGCTGCGGTTGCCATCCGCATGTGCGCGGCAACCGGTGTCAGCAGGGCTGCCGGGTCGGCGGTGGCGTGCAGGGCCTGGTACCGCTGGGCGAGCTGTTCTAAGTCGGTGATGGTGGCGGTGGCGGCGCGGGCGTGGCCAGCGGGGTCGGTGGCGGCGGGGTCGAGCAGCCCGAGCATGGTTCGGCGGCTGGTGAGAGTCTCTTTCCAGGCCGAGAGCATCTGCGGGGCCAGTGCGGTCCCGGCAGCGCCGAGCTGGTCTAACAGGCTCGCGGCATCATCGAGCATCGATACCAGCGACTCGGGACCCCGTACCGGCCGCCCAGGGGCTGCCGAGACGACTGGAGTGATCCCGAGCTGTTCTGCGGTGACGCCGAACAGTTGGCAGAGCAGCGCGCGGTAGCGGGGGCTGATGCCCTTGACGCCGCGTTCCCACTTAGCCACCATGTCAGCGTTCACGGCGACGCGTTGGTGATGGCGGATCCAGGCGAAGTAGGCCAATTTCTCGGCTAGCTGTTGCTGCGTCCAGCCGGCTTCACACCGCAACTCACGAAGCCGGGGACGCCCGGCAGTCGTCGAAGCGGTCACAGCCGGGCACCCCCTTTTTCCCGTGGCTGATCAACCAGTGGGTCCAGCCGTGGCGCTGCTGTACCAGGACCACCGGCGTAGGCTGGTTGCGTCGCTGAACAGTGAGCCCGTGGCGCTGGGTTGGTCCGTGATCGCTGATGGGCACAGGCCCGTAGGAAACCGGATTGGGCGTTGCTTTCACAGCGTGTGAGCACCCATGTGAAGTGTGTGCCCCGTGTGTGCTCGCTCGGGTACTGCGCTATCTCCGGGTAGCGTTCGCGGGTGGGCAGCGGCTGGAGGAGGGTTGTCCTTGTGAGCGAACCGAACGACTCACTTGCTTCCTTGATCAGGGAAGCGGACAGTCGAGCGGGCTGTTCGTGGGCTGGCCTGGCCCGGCGGGTCAACGATCTTGGCGCGCAACAGGGGTTGGCGCTGCGCTATGACTACACGGCGGTGCACCGCTGGGTGAAACGCGGTGAGAAACCGCGGGCGCCGGTGTCGGGAGTGGTGGCGCAGGCACTGTCGGAGAAGCTCGGCCGCGCCGTGAACGCGGCAGAGTTCGGCATGTCCGATGAAGTTTCCCTCGCTTCCCGGCGCCGCGGGGCGCTGAGTCACGCTGCGCTGGCCATCGGCGCACTCAACCGTAACGACGTTGAAACAGCAGCCCTGACCAGCCTCCACGTGGTGGACCTGGCTGGGTCGGTGAACTCATCCCGATGCATCGAGGCCGTGCGTGACTTGCAGCGCCGGTTGCGGCCCTATGCCTCGTGTGTCCGAGGTGCAGCAGTTCAGCACTCGGGCACGGGAGGTTCTCGGGCTCGCTGCTTAGCCACCCGCCAATCGATATCATCCCCAGCAACACTCAACAGATCACACCGGGCTCGCTTGCGGGCGCGCAGCCTACCGCCGGGCTCGTTCGGGCCGATTTCTGGGTGTTCCCTCGGTCGGGGACTAGAAGCGGACTAGCTCGGGACTAGCTCGGGACTAGCTCGCGGACCCCCTCGGCAGCAGCGTTTCGCCGTTTGATTGGTGTGTGGGTCAAACCTGCCCGTGATCGCCGGCACCGAGGGAACAGCGACAGCCAGTGAAAGATCAAGACCAAGGCCCTGGACCTCGTGCTGTCCCGGGCCCTGCCGCCGAATTGAGAAACCCGACGGCCATTCTTCTCCCGCAGACCGTGGAGGAGATCGTCAGCCGGGCCGGCCGACCGGACTTCGACCGGTGGGCCGAGCAAGTCGCTCGCTGCGGGCACTGCTCCCGACCGGTGCGCTTACGCGGACACGTCGAACACCGATCAGCTAACGGGCGGCAGGTCACCTACTCAACGGAGACCGAGCCGGATCGGGTGCTGCTGATCCGCTGCGGCAACCGGCGGGCGGCGGTGTGCCCGTCCTGCTCTTATGAGTACGCCGGCGACATGTGGCAGCTGCTCTACGCCGGCGCCGCAGGTGGCCGCAAGGGCGTGCCCGAATCGATCCGGTCACACCCGCTGGTGTTCGCCACCCTCACCGCTCCGGGGTTCGGGCCGGTGCACACCACCCGCGCCGACCGTTCCGGCGGGTCCACGCGCTGCCGACCCGTGCACGGCTCGCCGAGGTTGTGCCGGCACGGACGGCCTAGCTGGTGCACCGCGATCCATGCCGAGGATGACCCGCGGCTCGGGCAGCCGATCTGCCCGGACTGCTATGACTACCGGGGGCATATCGCCTTCAACTGGCACGCCCCCGAGTTATGGCGCCGGTTCACCATTGCCGTCCGCCGGACGCTGGCCCGACAGGCCTGCTTGACCGCGGCGGGGTTCGCTCGGCGGTGCCGGGTGTCGTTTGTGAAGGTCGCGGAGTTTCAACGCCGCGGCGTCGTCCACTTCCACGCGTTGATCCGACTTGACCACCCCGGCGATGACTACCAGCCACCGCAGATCAGCGTTGATGCGGCTGGCCTGGCCGGGGCGATCCGCCAGGCTGCGGCCCACGTGCAACTCACTGTCGAGATGCCTGACGAGGCCAGGCTCGTGCTGCGTTTCGGGGAGCAAGTCGACACCCAGACAGTCAACGGCAGCCCGACCGGCGAGTTGACCCCGGAGCACGCGGCGCGCTACATCGCGAAATACGCCACCAAAAGCGCCGAAGACTTCGGCCTCGGCGACCGGCGCATCACCCCTGAGGCGTTACCGCTGCTCAATGTCAACAACCACGTCGAGCAGCTGGTTCGTGTCGCCTGGCAGCTCGGCGAACACCCCGCCTACGAAGGATTGCGCCGCTGGGCCCATATGATCGGCTTCCGCGGACATTTCGCCTCAAAGAGTCGCCGTTACTCCACCACCCTCGGCGCGATCCGCGGCGAACGCCGCGCTTACCGCCAGCGCCAAACCTCCGAGCAGGTGCGCGAGCTACTCGATGAGAACACCGATACCACGCTCGTCGTCTCACACTGGGAATTCGTCGGAGTCGGCTACCTGAGTACGGGAGACACCGCACTCGCCCTCTCCGCCGCTGCCCGAGCCCGTGAACGACGGCAAGCGGCACGGGCCGCGGCATGACGAGTGGACACGCGGGCAGAAAAACAGAAGGGACGGCACCGGTGAGTGAACCACAAGGATTGGTGTCCATTCACGGGTTGGGCTGTGATGTCACGCTGTTGTGATTGTGGGCAGCCAGGGGTTGCCGGTGAGGGCGGTGTGGATGGCGTCGATGGCCCGAACGCCGTGTCCGCGGGTGCTGACCAGGTAGGAGCGGACGCGGCAGTATCCAGCGAGGGTGGTCAGCGTGTGCCAGTAGCCGGAGACGGCTTGATGTCGTTTGGGGCCTTTGAGG
>JBOHEL010000486.1:0-3987 GCA_050700995.1 Sciscionella sp.
TCCCTGCCTGCGGGCCAGTGGACCGGCGGCGCCAGGGCGGTCGCGGGCACGCCGTCAGCCCTGTAGGGCGCTCGGTACGACGACCGCTCCGGTGGCGGCTCCCTGCTCGTCCAGTAGCCAGCCCATACGTTTGACGGTACGCATGGTGACCGCGCTGTCGACGACATCCAGCCATGGCAGGTGTTTGCCCAGCCGCTGCTCAAGGTGCAGCAGGTCGTTCACCGAGCGCATCCAGACGCTGAACATCATGTTGGTCTCGCCGGTGGTGGACACGCACAGCCGCAGTTCCGGCAGGGTCTTGAGCGAGGCGACGGTGCGCTCGTGGTGTTCGGGTGCGACGCGCGCGAGATAGGTGCAGTTGATCGGCCAGCGGGTGTGTCCCTGCGCGAGCTCGCAGCGGAACGACAGGATGCGCGATGCGAGCACGCGCGCTAGCTGCCTGCGGACGGTGGCCGGGTTGCGTCCGGTCGCGCGCGCCAATTCAGCGGCAGTACGACGCCCGTCGGTGGCCAGGCCCGCGATCAGCTCTGCTGCGCTCGACGGGAGGTCTGCCGACGGGTCGGCGACCGCCGGGCGGGCGAGCGCCTCGAACGAGGCCCGCCGGTGCTGGTCCAGCGCACGCAGCCGCCAGCCGTTGCCCTGGAAGTGGATCTCCGTGGCGAAGGAGGTGCGTTGCCGCTGCACCCCCGCCACGCTGTCGAGGTCGTCGAGCACGAACCGGGTCAGCGCGAGCATATCCGGCGTCATCACGGTCAGCAGCAGGTCGCGACCGCGCGCGGACTCCTCGATGGTCACCGCCCTCGGGTCCTGACACAGCGTGCGCACCACCTCGTTTCTGGTGCCGGGAACGCAGTCAATCTCCACAAAGGACACCAACACGTCACCTATCCGGCCCGCCGGGTGCGCCGTGATCCACGCCGCGCCGGTGCCGCGCAGCCGCTCCCAGCGGGCGGCGAGGGTGGCGGGCGTCGAGCCGAGGATCCGCGCCGCGTCCGCCCAGCTGGCCCTCGGGGCGATCTGCAGCCCGTTGAGCAGTTCGAGGTCACGCTCGTCGAGCGCGGGTTCGTTCACGAAAACACTCCCGAAATCTCATTTTACGCACGGATCATCCAGTATTCGTCGTCACAGTGAGCACTGTCTCACACTGTCCCCATCCCGAAACACCGATGACCCGCCAGTGGGGAGAACATGCCGATGCCGGTACTCGACGACGCCAAGGAAATGGGCGAGGACCTGGCCGTGCTGCGGCACGCGCTGCACCGGGAGCCCGAGATCGGCCTGACGCTCCCCAGGACCCAGGACACGGTGCTCGGTGCACTCGAAGGGCTCCCGCTGGAGATCACCCCAGGGAAGAACACCACGTCGGTCACCGCGGTGTTGCGTGGCACGGCTCCCGACCGCAACGGCGCCGTGCTGCTGCGCGGCGATATGGACGCCTTGCCCGTGCAGGAGATGACCGACCTGCCGTGGCGCTCGACGATCGACGGAGCGATGCACGCATGCGGGCACGACCTGCACGTGTCGATGCTGATCGGCTGCGCGCGGCTGCTGTGCGCGCAGCGCGACCGGCTCGCGGGCGATGTGGTGTTCATGTTCCAACCCGGCGAGGAGGGGTGGGACGGCGCCTCGGTGATGCTCGATGAGGGCGTGCTGGACGCGGCGGGCCGCCGCGTCGACGCCGCGTTCGGCATGCACGTGTTCTCCGCGATGCGCCCGCGCGGCCAGTTCGTCACCAGGCCGGGCACGATGCTCTCAGCGTCTGATGCCCTGGACGTGACCGTGCATGGGGCGGGCGGGCACGGGTCGGCGCCGTGTAGGGCGAAGGACCCGGTCCCCGCGGTCGCCGAGATGATCACTGCACTACAGACGATGGTGACGCGGCAGTTCGACATCTTCGACCCGGTGGTGCTCAGTGTCGGATCGCTGCACGCGGGGCACGCCCGCAACGTCATCCCGGAGACGGCCGAACTCACGGCGACGGTACGCACGTTCTCCACGGCCGCGAGGGAGCGGATGACCCGGGCTGTGCCGCGCCTGCTGGAGGGCATCGCGGCCGCACACGGTGTCGACGTCGACGTGCGGTACAACCACCAGTACCCGCTCACCGTCAACGACGTCGAGGCGACCTCGTTCGCGGCGGGAGTCGTCAACGAGGTTTTCGACGGTTCCCGGCACAGCCTGCTGGCCGACCCCTTCAGCGGCTCCGAGGACTTCTCGCGCGTACTCGCTGTCGTACCCGGCAGCTTTATCGGGCTCGGCGCCACGCCAACGGGCATGGATCCGGAGACCGCACCGTTCAACCACTCGCCCTACGCGCAGTACGACGACAGCGTGCTGCCGGACGGCGCCGCCCTCTACGCCGAACTGGCACTCCGCCGCCTCGGTTCACCGCTCGCTTCGAGCCCAGCGAAGGGCCAGCTGTCATGACCCATACCTCCACCACCGCGACGCTGCCGGCTTCAGGTAAGCAGGGCAAGCTCAAGACGATCTTCGGTACCGGCGTCGGCAATGCGCTGGAGTGGTTCGACTGGAACATCTACGCGATCTTCGCGACCTACTTCGCGCCGCAGTTCTTCAACGGTGCCGACAAGACATCGGCGCTGCTGTCCACACTGGCAGTCTTCGCGGTCGGCTTCGTCGCCCGCCCATTCGGCGGCTTCCTGTTCGGGTGGATCTCCGACCGGATGGGCCGGAAGTTCTCGATGGCACTGTCAGTCGGCGTCGCGGCCATCGGCAGCATCGTCATCGGTGTATCCCCCACTTACGGCGCGATCGGCGCGGGAGCGTCACTGATCCTGGTGGTGGCGCGACTGGTCCAGGGCCTCGCGCACGGGGGAGAACTGCCCTCGGCGCAGACATACATCTCCGAGTACGCGCCACGGGAACGCCGCGGCCTGTGGTCCAGCTTGATCTACATCTCGGGCACCACAGGGGTGCTGGTCGGAACATTCCTGGCGGCGATCCTCAGCTTGGCGCTGAGCAAGACGGAGATGGGCAGCTTCGGCTGGCGGATCCCGTTCATCCTCGGCGGCTTGTTCGGCCTGTACGCGCTGTTCATGCGGATGCGGATGACCGAGTCGAAGGTCTTCACCGACGACGTCGTCGTCCCTGGCAAGTCCGCCAAGGCGCGGATCTGGCCTGCTATCGCGGCGCACAAGAAGCAAGCCGGACAGGTGATCGGCCTCACCGTGGGCCTGACCGTGGTCTACTACGCTTGGGCGGTTTCCGCTCCCGCGCACGCCATCGCCACCCGAGGTATCCACCCGACCGCGGCGTTCTGGGCAGGCGTGGTCGCCAACGTGATCTTCATTCTGACCTTACCGCTGTGGGGCAAGCTGTCGGATCGGGTCGGCCGCAAACCGATTCTGATCACCGGAGCGCTGGGCACCGCTGTGCTGCTGTTCCCGCTCAACGCCATCATCGGGCACAGTGCCGTGATGCTGGCCGTCGCCATGTCGATCGCCATGATCTTCATCGCGATGGGAGCGGCGATCGTGCCCGCTGTGTACGCCGAGATGTTCCCGACCCATATCCGCACCATCGCGGTCGGCATCCCGTACTCGATCTGCGTGGCAGCGTTCGGTGGCACCGCCCCCTATCTGCAAGAACTCATCGGCGCTTCGCTCGGTCCCGCGTGGTTTACGGCATACGTGATCATCTTGTTGCTCGTATCGGCGGCCGTGATCTCGCGGCTACCGGAGACCAAGGGCACGCGCCTGCACGAAGACGCCCACGACATCGTGTGAGGGCGCGGGCGGACGATCGCGCTGGGGGGACGAATATCGGCGGCGAGTCGCTGCTCGTCGCCTCGGCTCATAGCCGAACAGCCTCACGCCGGATGTGTGCGTCTCGCGGCTCGAGCCCCCCACGGCGACGACGTCAACTGCGCACCCTAGTACCGCTTCGAGGTCATCCTGCAGATGCATGACATCGAACAGGGAGCTACCCGGCTCGAAGTCCACGAGAAAATCGATGTCGCTGCCTGCG
>JBOHEL010000487.1:0-3987 GCA_050700995.1 Sciscionella sp.
TGGTAACTCGGAGTGCCCCCGGCAGGAATCGAACCTGCGACACACGGTTTAGGAAACCGATGCTCTATCCCCTGAGCTACGAGGGCTTGCCGATGCAGCTTACCGGCCGCCTTCACAGCCGGTAGAGGCGCCCGAGGTCGCGTGCGGCCGAGATAATCCGCGCGCGCAACTCGGCGGGTTCCAGCACCTCGATCTCGGCACCGAAGCGCAGCAGTTCTGCCGTCGCGTGCTCGATGGATTCGATCGGAAGCCGTAGCATCACCCGGCCGCCGTCCTCAGGTGCGGGTTGCTGCGCGCGCGCCGCCCGCAACACCACCGGCCCCAGCAGGAACAGCAGTTGCATCGCCCGCGGCGAGAACCGCACCAAGGCCTCACCGCGATACAGCCGCGCTCGTAGGTGTTGCTCATGGTCGGCCCAAGCGTCCGCCAGCACGAAGCTCTCCGGCCGGTCGAACCGTTCGTCGAGCACATCGCAGGCATGTACCCGCGACACCCGGAAGGTGCGCGCGCTGCCCGGACCGGCGAGCAGGTACCAGACGCCGCTCTTGAGCACCAGGCCAAGCGGTTCGAGTAGGCGCGTGACGGCGCTGCGGTCCCACCGCTCGTACCGCACCTCGATCCTGCGCTGATCCCACACCGCATCGGCGATCCCCGCCAGCCACGGCACTTCGTCGGCGGTACGGAACCAGGTCGGCGCGTCCAGCAGGAACCGTTCCGACACCCGCCCGGCCTGCGCGCGCAACTCCGAGGGCAACGCCGCGGACAGCTTCAACTGCGCTGCGGCAAGCACGTCCCCCAACCCGAGCTCCGTCGCCGCCGTTGGCATGCCCGCGAAAAGCAGCGCCCTGGCTTCTGGTTCCGATAACCCTGTCAACCTGGTGCGATAGCCCTCCAGAAGCTGATACCCACCGTCACGCCCGCGGTCCGAATACACCGGAATGCCCGCAGCCGAGAGCGACTCAACATCGCGGTACACCGTCCGCACCGACACTTCCAACTCGACGGCCAGTTCAGTAGCGCTCATCCGGCCCCGCGCCTGCAGTAGCAGGAGCAACGAAAGCAGCCGGGACGCGCGCATGACTCAAAGTATCCACCGATACCTGACAGAAGATGACAGGTATCGAGCTACAGACTAGGTCGACAACCGAGAGGAGTTGGATATGACCACCGCCAAGACCACATTCGACATCACCGAGTGGGACGAGCAGCCCTACGACGAGACCGGACCGAAACTCGTGCGCTGCCGCGTGCGCTGCCGCTACACAGGCGACATGGAAGGCGAGTCCACTTGGGAGGCGCTGATGGTGTACGCCTCGGACGGCACCGCGAGCTATGTCGGGCTGGAACGTTTCACCGGCAGCATCGGTGGCCGAGCCGGCACCGTCGTGCTGCGACAGACCGGGATCTTCGACGGTGTAGCGCGGACGGAATGGCTCGTGCTACCTGGCTCCGGCACCGGAGAGCTGGCAGGGTTAAATGGCGAGGGCGGCTACTCCGCTGCTGAGGGCAGGAACGTGCCGGAGGCGACGCTCGACTATTCATTCGGGTAGGGAACGCGCCATGAAGATCACTCGCGAGCAGGTGCTCGCATACCGGATCGGCGAGCAGGGGCTGCATCGCAGCGCGAGCGCCCCCCGCCAGCTGGGCATTCTCGATCTCGGTGTGCAGGACACCGCGAACGCCACGGCCCGGCTGGCCATGGCTGCCCGGCTGTCCCGGCCTGCAGACACGCTCGACGGCCTCACGCTCATCTGGTCCTATCGCGGTGCCCCGCACCTGCACCGCGCCGCCGACGTGACCGCGCTGGCGGATGCGCTGTGGCCAGTCTCCGAGATCGACGCGCTGGCAAGGATGGCGTGGCAACGGTCCGGGTTTCACAGCACCGGAATGACCGCGATCGAGGCGATATCACTGGTCGCGCGAGCGTTCCGGGACCAGGTCACGGCACCGGCGAGCAAGGGCGCGGCGAGTGCGGCACTGACCAGAGCGATTCCCGACGGTCTCTCCTACTGGTGCCGGGGCTGCCAGTCGACCCACATCCTCGAACAGCTCATGCGGCTGGCGGCACTGCCAGCGGGCGTCGCACTGGGCACCGACCGGTATCCCGCGACGCTCGCGCCGATCAAGCACTGGCGTGGCATCCCCACCGAGCAACGCGGGCTCGCGCGGGTGATCAACAACTACCTGCGATTCCTCGGGCCGGCAACCCCGAAGGAAGTCGCGGGATTCCTCAGCAGCACAACCAAGGAGCTGCTGCCGCACTGGCCTGCCGGACTGTCCGAAGTGGAGCTCGACGGCAAGAAGGCGTGGCTTCCCTCCGACGCGCTACCAACGCTGCGAAAACCGCGGGAACCGCCACGTGTCCGGTTGCTCCCCGCGCTCGACCCCTACCTGCAGGCGCGGGACCGTGAGCGGCTGGTGCCCGACAAGGCGGCCCGCAAGCAACTGTGGCGCATTCTCGGCAATCCTGGCGCGCTGCTCGCCGAAGGTGAGATCGCGGGTACCTGGCGAATGAAATCGCTCAAGACCAGACTGGAACTCAGCGTCACACCGTTCGTACCGCTGCCCGCCACAATCGAGCGAGCGGTCAACGCCGAAGCCGAAACCATCGCCGCGGTACGCGGCGTCCCCGAGGTCAGCGTCCGCTTCGCCTAGCACTCCCGCAGGCAGCAGGCCAGCGCGTCGACCGCTGGACCAAAAGCGTGTTCGGCCGGTGCCGCGTATCCAATGACCAGGCCCTGCGGGTGATCCTCCGCCTGCTCCATCCAATGTGGACCAAGGGTCTCGATACTCACCGAATGCCGCCGCGCCGCAGCGAGCACCTCAGCCTCTCCGAGAACGCCACCCGGCAACTCGGCCACCAGGTGCAGTCCTGCCGCGATCCCCCGTGTCCGCAACGGGTCCGGCAGCACCTCGAGTAACTGATCACGGCGACGCCGGTAGCTTGTGCGCAGCCTGCGCACATGCCTGTCATAGGCTCCGGATGTGATCAACTCGGCCAGCACCAGCTGTCCGAGGGTCTGCCCGCGCCAGCCACCCGCCGACATCAGCTGCCCTACGGGTTCCACCAGCACCCGAGGCAACACCAGCCATGACAATCGCAGCGCGGGCGCCAGTGTCTTGCTCGCGGTTCCTGAATACACCACCCGCTCCGGCGCAAGCGCCTGCACGGCACCGACCGGCTGCCGGTCGAACCGAAACTCGCCGTCGTAGTCGTCCTCGATCACCACGGCACCCGTGCGCTCCGCCCATGCCACGAGCTCGACCCTCCGGTGCGGCGCGAGCGTCACGCCCAGCGGGTACTGGTGCGCCGGTGTCACGACGACCGCAGGACTGTCTATCTCGGACACCCGGATACCGTCGTCGTCGACCGGGACCCCCACGATCCGCTGCCCCGCGGCCACCGCGATGTCGCGGAACACCCACAGTGAAGGATCCTCGAACGCCATCACCTGGTCGCCGCGATCGCGCAAGAGCTTGCCCAGCAAGGACATCGCTTGGGAATGGCCGCTGCACACCACGATCCGATCAGGATCGGCATGCACCCCCCGGCTGCGCCCCAAGTAATGCGCGAGCGCGGTGCGCAGCGCCAGCTCCCCCCGAGGATCGCCGTACCCGAAGGCCGCGGCAGGCATCTCGGTCAGCACCTTGCGCGTGGCCGAGAGCCACTGCGCTCGCGGGAATGCGGAGAGGTCCGGCCGGCCGGGTAGCAGGTTCCATCGCGTGCCCACTTCGTTCGAAGACGGCGGGGGCGGATCGGCAGTCCGCGCGAGCGACGCAGCCACCCTGGTCGGTGCGCCTTGCGCCGTCGCGAGGTAGCCCTCGGCGACGAGTTGCGCATACGCGGTGCTCACGGTGCCGCGCGCGATTCCGAGATCCCCGGCTAGGGAGCGGGTGGACGGCAATGCGTCACCCTTGGCCAACCTGCCGGAATTGATGGCGCCCCTGATCGCTTCCGCGAGGCCTCGGCTGCCTGCTGCCCCTGCC
>JBOHEL010000488.1:0-3972 GCA_050700995.1 Sciscionella sp.
GCCCCGAGTTCCGCGCCGGTATCGAGTTGGTGGCCATCGACCCGGCCGCGGGCTACGCCTCGGCGGTCCGCACGGCGCTGCCCAACGCGGCGATTGTGGTCGATCATTTCCACCCTATTGACCGGACTAACTCGGGTGGTGGGGCGTGTCGGGCAGGGCGGAATCCCGGTGAGGGGTTGGCTTGGTGCAGCACGACCGGCGAGGAGGCGCGCTCATGGGCGAAGTCTATGAGGTGGAGCGGGACATCGAATCGATCCGGCTACCGGAGTGGGGCCGGGTCGTCGCGACCGACTACGGCGTGGTGCCGTTCGTGGTGGTCGATCCGGACGGACGCCCGGTGGAGCCGATCCAACGGTTCCTCCGCGACTTCCTCGCGCGCGACCGGTCACGCGGCAGTGTTCGCAGCTACGCGTTCGACCTGCACCGCTGGTGGCGATTCCTTGCCGTAGTTGGGGTTTCGTGGGATCAGGCGACATCGGCGGAGGTGCGGGACTTCGTGTTGTGGCTCGGGCAGGCCGACAAGCAACGCCGGCATCCCCGCACCAAGTCGCGGGCGACGGCCGGGCAGGTCAACCCGGTCACCCGCAAGCGGCATCAGGACAACCGCTATCAGGCGCGCACGATCCGGCACAGCAACGCCGTGTTGCGTAGCTTCTACCAGTTCGCCATCGACGAGCAGTCCGGGCCGCTGGTCAATCCGGTGAAGCAGGAACGACCACGCGGGCGGCGGGCGAACGCGCACCACAACCCGCTGGAGCCGTTCCGAGCCGAGGGCCGCCTGCGATACAACCCGAAGCGGCCGCGGCAACGGCCGCGGGCGATACCGGACGAGCGGTGGCTGGAGTTGTTCGGGCAGATGCGGTCCAACCGTGACCGTGCGATCCTGGCGCTGGCAGTGAGCTCTGGGGCCCGCGCTGGTGAGCTGCTCGGGATGCGCGCATCCGACATCGACTGGGGTGAACAGCTGATCCAGGTGCGGCGCAAGGGCTCTCGCGCCGCACAGTGGCTGCCGGCGAGCGCGGAGGCGTTCGTGTGGCTCCGGCTGTATGTCGACGAGATCGGCGAACCGGAATCGCCGAACGATTTCTTGTGGCAGACCCTGCGCCGCCGTCGAAACGGTCCTGACGCGGACTTATGCAGGCGACCAATGAATTACGAGGCCCTGCGAGCAGTGCTGCGACGAGCCAACAACACGCTGGGCACAAACTATTCGATGCACGATTGCCGGCATACCGCAGCGATCAGAATGACCCAGTCGCGCAAACTGTCGGTGCGTGACGTGCAGGCCATCCTCGGGCACGCGCACCTGACCACGACGCAGATCTACCTGGTCGACGACGACAACGCGATCCTGCAGCGAGTGCGACAATATCTCGCCGAACGCGCCGCCGACGCAGAGAAGCCGGTCGAGGTCGCAACCGGCTACGACACCGGCGATCTCGCCGTGCTGTTCGGAGGTGACCAGCGGTGACGGCTGCCGTGGCGCTGACCGCCTCAAATCGTGTGGTGCATACCGAACTGACGCAGCACCCGACACGGCCGAGCCGCATCGGGCCGTGCGACGACTACGCGATCGACGCGGTCATGGCGTTGCTGATCGAGCACGCCGATCAGCTGGGCTTCTCTTATGACCGCAAACGCCGGATCCGGCGCAGCACCCCGGCGATCTTGGAATGGCTGCAGTCGCACCCCGGAGAGGGCTGGCAGCAGCGCTGGGTGGCCGCCGACGCCGAGTCCCGACTGGACTGGTTGAACGATCTGCCGACGATCTCGCCAGTCCAGGCGAGAGAGAAGCGCGCCGGCAACGTCATCGCGACCAACAGCTTGCTGCTCAACCGCATCGTGCTGCCGGGCTACGACCTGCTCGCGGGGTGGGGAGCCATGACGCTCTATCGAGACACGCTAAACAGCATTCACCCCGAACTCTTCTCGCGAATCGCCGAGCAGGCCGGCCCGCACGGGATGGTCGAACGCCGCAAGCAGGCCGGCCTGAAGGTGCTAGCCAAACTCGTGCTGCACACCGGACGCAATGTGGACCAGTTGACCAGCGACGATTTCGACGACTACCGGAACTGGGGGCTCGCGCACAACGGGTTCATGCCGCCCGGGATCGTTCCCGCGTGGGACCTGTTGCGCGGCCTCGAGATACTGCCGAGCAACCGCACGCTCAAGGCACACCTGCATGCCGGGCAGCGCCCGACCGCAGAACTCGTCGATCGGTACCGGCTGCGCTGCACCGCGGTTCGCGCCGCGTTCATACGCTACCTCGACGAGCGACGACCCGGCCTCGACTACGTGTCGTTCAATGCATTAGTCGTCCACCTGGTCGGGGAATTTTGGGCGGACATCGAACATCACCACCCCGAACTCGACAGCCTCAATGTGCCGTCCGACGTGGCCGCGGCCTGGAAGCAGCGGGTCCGATTCGTTACCACGAAGAATCGCCCGCCACGCCCACGAAAGTCCTACCCACAGCTGCTCATGAAGGTTCGCAGCCTCTATCTCGACATCCAGGAATGGGCGCTGGAGGAACCGTACTGGGCGCAACACGCGTTCCCCAGCCCGGTTCGGCGGACCGAGACCGACGGTGTCGCCAAGCAGAATCGCGCGACCGCAGCTGCAATGCACCAACGCGTCCGCGAGCGGCTGCCGAAACTACCGGTGCTCATCGAGACGGCCGAACGCGGCTTGGCCGCGCAACAAACGCTGCTCGAAGCCGCTCGCGCCACTCCGATCGGCGGCGTGTTCGTCCACGACGACGTCAGCTACCGGCGCACGACCTACAAGACCTACCAGAAGAGCCCGTCATGCTCGCGTCCGGATGTCGTGCTCGTCGAACACATCGAGACCGGCGAACAGACCGACGTTTACGCCGCCGAGGACGACGCATTCTGGACGTGGGCGGTCATCGAGACGTTGCGCCACACCGGCATTCGCCACGAAGAGCTGCTCGAGATCACCCACCTGGCGTTGGTGTCCTACCGGCTGGCCGACACCGGCGAACTCGTTCCACTGTTGCAGATCCTGCCATCGAAGAACAACCAGGAACGGCTGCTGCTGGTATCGCCGGAGCTGGCCAGCGTGCTCGCCACGATCATCACCCGATTGCGGGAGCGCAACGGTGGCACGGTGCCGCTGGTCAGCCGATACGACCATCACGAACGCACCTTCGGACCGATGCTGCCGCACCTGTTTCAACGGCGCCCCCGCGGTCACCGCAACGAGGTCATCTCGAACACCACCATCCAAAAACTCCTCGACAAAACCCTCGCCCGCGCCCACCTCCATGACGCCACCGGCGAACCACTGCGGTTTACTCCGCACGACTTTCGTCGACTCTTCGCCACCGACGCCGTGACCGGTGGGCTGCCGGTACACATCGCCGCCCGACTACTCGGGCACCAGGATTTGTCCACCACACAGGCCTACCTCGCGGTGTTCCAGGACGATCTGATCCGTTCCTATCGGGCGTTCCTCGATCACCGGCGCGCCTCCCGACCGGAGGCGGAATACCGCGAACCCACCGAGGACGAGTGGCGGGAGTTCCAGCGGTACTTCACGCTGCGCAAGGTCGCGCTCGGCACCTGCGGACGCCCCTACGGCACGCCATGCCGGCACGAACACAGCTGTATCCGCTGTCCGATGCTGCGTGTTGACCCGCGCCAACGTGCCCGCCTGGCCGAGATCATCGCCAACTTGACCGAACGGATTGAAGAAGCCGAACTGCACGGCTGGCTCGGTGAAAAGGAAGGCCTCGGCGTCAGTCTCCAAGCGGCCCGCGCCAAGCTCGCCATGCTCGACCGATACCGAACCAAAACCGCACAGACGACAACCGAAATCGGTATCCCCGAGATCACCACAGCACGCTGAGCGCATCCCACCCGAGGTAGCACCCCACAAGATCGATCTAGTCCGGAAAAACCTGGTCAAACTCGGCAACGATGCGCTGACCAAGGTGCGCCGCCGGGTGAC
>JBOHEL010000489.1:0-3966 GCA_050700995.1 Sciscionella sp.
GAGGATGCTCCAGCACGGCCGTAACGCAACACACACCATCGCCCGGGTGGCGAACGCGATCACGAAAGCCGTCCTGCCTCAATCACCACACAAACTCAACCGCACACGCCGAGTGCGGGAAGAAGGCGGGCCTGCGCAACCCATAACTACGAGCGCGGCGTCGATCTTGTGGCCATACAACAACTTCTCGGTCATTGGACGGTTGCTTCGACGATGCGGTACGTCCGTCCCTCCGAGACGTTCATCGAGGACGCCTACCAGCGCGCGATCTCTGCGACGCTGGGTGAGTTGACCGAGCAGGAGTGAGGGATGCGGATCGGGTGGAAACTGCGCATGGCAGCGGCCCAGCGGGAAGTCTGGACCGGCGCGCAACTGCGGCGGTTACTGACCGAACGCGCCGGACTCGAGCTGTCCTCGGCGTCTGTGTCGGCACTGTTGACCAAGGAACCCAGCCAGATCAAACTGTCCACATTGCTGGCGTTGTGCACCGCGCTTGAGTGCACACCCAACGACCTGTTCGACATCGACCCCACTGCCGTGGCGCGGCCGGCCGCCACGACACCGTTGAACACCGCGGCCGTGGGTGGCTCGGCGCCCGCTCCCAGGCGGGGCCGGTCGATGCCGCCGTTGTGACCACGGTGGCAGGCAGGGCAACGCGGGTCAGCGAGTGCGTCAAGTGCGGACGCGGGGTCACCCGCCGCGACCGGGACCTCTGCGGGCGCTGCCAGTACGCCCAGGGGCACCGTCCGGTCAGAAAACCGTGTCCTGGGTGCGGCAAGGACAAGAACCTGCGGTCGGAAACGGGACGGTGTGCGACCTGCTCACGCACCTGCACCAGCTGTGGGGCGCCGGTGCTGTTTAAAGATCGCGACATCTGCGGGCAGTGCCGCCGCCGCGCGGCTCGCGAGATCGAGAAAGCGACGTGCCCGCGCTGTGGGAAACGCGGCATCCTGCGCGACTCGACCGGCTGGTGCGGGCCCTGCTCGCGCCCGGGACGGCCACCGAACCCGGATGCGGCGTGCGTGGACTGCGGACAGATCACCCGGTTGACCGGTGCCCGACGGTGTCGCCGCTGCTGGGACCGATCCCCACACCGGGTGCTCGTTCGCGCCACCAACCTGGCTGCGACACTGCCCCATCCGCCGCCGTGGCTGGCCGAGTTCGCCGTCTATCTCACGCCTGGCCACCACCCCCGGCACGCCTGCGCCCTCCTCACCCACCTCGGGCGGGTGCTGGTCGACGGAGGTCCGGCCCACCCCCAATCGCTGCTGGAACGCGCCACGACCCACAACGGCCGGCTGGCCCGCGCCCTGGAGGACTTCTTCACCAGCAGCAAGTTGGCGTTGCCCAGCGGGTGCGAGGAACGCCACGCCGCCGCCCGGCGCCAGCGCCGCGTCGAGGCCGTGCCACAACCCCTGCGGCCCGCTGCGGCAGGGTTCGCCGAGCACCTCCTCGCGGGACGCGACCGGGCTCGCACATCCGGTACCCGACCACGCGGGCACCACACGCTCGATGCCCGGCTCACCGCAGTCCGGGACCTGGCTGTCTTCCTCGTCACCGACCGCGGCAAAACCGACTGGGCCACCGTCGAGGTCAGTGACATCGAAGCGTTCCTTGGCCACCGATCCTCCACCCGCGCTTCCTCCCTGGCCGGGCTGCGACAGTTTTTTCGCTTCGCCACCCGCAGCCGGCTCGTCCTTATCGATCCGACCCGCGGCCTGACCGCGCCCCAACCACGGGGATTCCGCGGCCCAACACTGACCAGCGATCGACAACGAGAGCTGTCTGGCGCTGGACCGCCGACCCGACTGTCCACCCCCACGAGGCATTCGTCGGCCTGCTCGCACTCCTGCACGGCGCCACCACCAGCGAGGTCCAGCACCTGACCGACGACGCGATCGACCACACCCGACGCAACGTCCGCCTCGGCGGCCGTCCCCACCCCACCCCACTGGATCCGTGGACCTGGACCGCGCTACAGAATTGCCTAGCCCACCGCGAGGCACTGCGCAGCACCAACTCGCACCTGCTGATCACCAACCAAACCAAGGCAACCCGCGCCCCGGCCTCCGACGGCTACGTCAAAAACACTCTGCGCGCGATCGGCATCGGGCCCCGCATCCTGCGCTCCACCCGCATCACCGACCTAGTCACCACCGTCGACGTGAAACTCGTCAGCGCGGCCTACGGCATGACCAACGAGGCCGTCACCGCCTATCTCGCCGACCACGTCGACACAACCCGCCTGCCCAACGTGTGACCGTTTAGGCACTACCCCGCACACGTTCACGCGAACATGTGCGCTTCCGAGGAGTTCGAGCTCGAAGTCCAACGAATAACCAAGACACACGTGACCGATACTGAGTTCGGCAAGATTGTTCGCCGACAGCGAGCACGACCGGTGTGCCGGAGCTGGTCAACCGGCCGCGCTGGCCTGGCCACAGTGGCCCGGCCGGCCCGCGGAACCTGCACGAATCCGCGAGCCAGGCCTCAAGTGAGGGATTATCCGACGCTCGTGGCGGATATGCTCACCGACGGTTCCACTGGCGGCCATCCCAACGGTCGTGGTTCCAACGATGGCCATCCCAAGTCCACCGGTCCCCACGACAGTGCCCGTCGCCACGGTGGTTCCAGTCATCGCAGTACGCGGACCAGAAGTCCCCCCGACGGTTCCACCGCTGGCCATCCCAACGGTCGTGAACCCAGTTGCGGCCATCCCAACTCCACCGGTCCCCACGACAGTCGCCACGGTGGTTCCAGTCATCGCAGTAGTCCCAGTCCATGCGGTACCCCGGGTGGCTGGAGCTGAGTGCCGCCGCCTGCGGGGCCGGGGTGAGCGTGCTGGCCGACGCCGAGCCCACTCCGAGAGCCAGAGCGCTAGCGGCACCGAGCGCTAGAGCGCTCCCTCGACGTGCTGTCCTGCCTAACTGCATGTGAACCCTCCTCGATCGAGCGCATATGGACCTTAGAAGGGACGCTGCGGCACAAATGCGGTTGCGTGAGGTGCCTGGGAGTTCGCTGGGAGTAACTGAAGGTTCGCCGGGAACATTCGATCACTGCCCCCCGTTACCGAGTGAAGACTCACGGTCATTGAGGCCGCGGTGAAGGCGCTGGCCCCGCAGGTTGTACGTGGCCGTCGCCCCCGGTGCAACGGCGGGCTTCCCGTGTCCGGGTAAGCAGCGCCGCCAGTAGGTCTCCGACGGCATCGCGGGTGACCTGGCGCCCTGCACCACCGCGTACCAGAGTTGGGGTCCTGACCGCGTATCGGAGCAGTCGTCCCCGCGGGGCCTCAGGTGTGATCATCGTCAGCGAGCCGTCAACGGAAGTGGCGCGACGAGTACGCACGGGCGGATACACACCGTCATGTAGCCGCAGTTCAGCGGCGCACAACGACGCTCCCCGCTACGGGGAGGCACGGCGAATCAGCGTTCACACCAAAGTCCCCCGACACCTTCCCGGGATCGTCCTACGGCGCCTTCCTTCATGACCGGTTGATCATGTAAGTAGGCGACCACACTCGCACGGTAGCGAGATTCTCAAGCTCACTACCAGCAAGCTCAGCGCATCCGCCGGGCGTGGTGCGGCGCTCCGACGATCAGATACGCGGCAAGAAGAACGTCTCGCGAGCGTTCGTCACCATCCACCCCGGGAACTCGCTCGTCTACTGGGCGGTCGGCCGCCGCTAACCCGTCCGGACATGCCGCAGATCGCGTTCTGCTTGGCGACGGAGCGGGGACGCCGAGCCTCACTTGATCGTCACCCAGTGTTCTGAAATGGGGTTATGCACAATCATCGTCCAGCAGGCGGGTCGAGGACGATGCGGGTGGTTAGTGCGCAAGTCCCCCTCGGACACAGACACTCCGCATACGGGTGATGTTGGTCGGGTTTCCGCCAGTACGGTGTGTTCTGTGTGGTTGTAGGTGAGGCGGACGCCGAGCTCGCGGTAGACCTCTGCTTTGTCTGCCG
>JBOHEL010000490.1:0-3962 GCA_050700995.1 Sciscionella sp.
AGCAATGTTGTACACGCTGATTCACCACTGCTCGGAACGTGCTGACCTCGTCGTGGTAGAGATCGGCGGCGATTTTCTGGAGGCTCGGGCACCCGAGGCGCTGGCCATCATGGCCGAACTTGACGCGCACTGCGTGATGATGGTGAATGACGCGATGGGCGCCATCGAGGGTCTGCGGCAGCTCGATTCACTCGGCAGGAAACCGCTGATGATCGGCAGCCTCAAGCAGAATCCGCGGGCGCCTGCGGACCGACTCGGCATAGCACCGGACTGTGTTATCAACTCCAACGATGTGGCGGCGCACCACCGGCTGCTGCGCGTACTGATGGACGCCGAGCAGCGCACCCCGGAAGGATCACCTGTCTTGGGCGGACCTTTCCCCGATACTTCTTTCTGACCGGAGCACACACGAGAAAGATGCCCTCTTGCTGCTAACAGTGATCACGCTGCTGACCGTCGTCCAGTCGGTCTTCGAGGTGGGCCTTTTGTTTTTCGGCACTCCTCTTTTGTTGCTTTTCTGTTATCCGTACCTGGAACTGCTCTACATTCCTCTACCTGCCTCGCTGACGTTGAGTATCCTGCAACTCAGGTTCGATCACACCGTGCGCTGCCGCGAGCTGATCAGACCGGCGATGTGGGCAGTTCCAGGAGTCGCTGCCGGCACCGCCCCCTCGCTGCTCATACTCGGTACCATCGATATCCGCTATCCGGTCGCGGAAGTGCTGGCCGTCGTCGCGGTGATGCGGCTGAACGCAGGTGCCAGACAACGCTTGCGACATGTATGCGTGAAAGCGGGACAGCCGGCGCTCACCGGAATCGCGTTGATCCACGGCCTCACTAACATGGGGGGAGGGCTGCTGGCCAACGGACTATCCGTTCCGAACCCGCGGCTGTTGGCCCCGGCTGCTGGCGTCGCGATTGCCTACGCCCTGTTGGGGCGTCGTACATACCGCGGCGTCCTGAACAACCGGTATCAGATCTATTTCTCTGCTTTCATGCTCTCTGGCGCGAGCGTATTTTTCTGGCAGGCAACCTGATGATCAACGCCGACACCATGGGGACGCCGGGCACGCCGGCATGGCGACCGAGGAACGAGGGCCTTCGGCTCGGCGGCCGAATTTTGCTTCGGGATCGAACGATCGAGGTGCGCTATCCCTACACCGACCAGGTGATCGGCACGGTCGCGAAGGCGAACGCCGACGACGTGCGACGGGCGGTCGAGATCGCCGCACGGTTTCGTAGCCCGTTGAGCCGGCACCAGCGCCACACGATTCTCGTGCGGGCGCGTGAACTGATCGATAAGCGGTCGGATGATTGGGCCCGTTTGATCACGATGGAGTCGGGCCTGAGCCTGCGGGATACCCGGCATGAGGTCGGCCGAACATGCGACGTCTTGCTGTTCGCGGCGAACCAAGCGCTGCTCGACGACGGCCAGGTCTTTGCCGCCGACACCACAAAGCATGGCGGTGCCAGAAAATTTTTTACTCTGCGGGAGCCGCTAGTCGGTGTGATCTGCGCCATCACACCGTTCAATCATCCACTCAACCAGGTGGCACACAAGATTGCTCCTGCAATCGCGACCAACAACCGGATTGTGGTCAAGCCGTCGGAGAAGACACCATTTTCGGCCCTGGCTTTCGCAGATACCCTGTACGAGGCGGGCCTGCCACCCGAAATGGTGCAGGTAATCACGGGCGATCCTGTGGAAATCGGAACCGCCCTGCTGGAAGATCCACGGGTTGACCTCATCGCCTTCACCGGCAGCAGCGAGGTGGGTAAGCGAATCGCCGCCCGCGCCGGTTATCACCGGTTAATGCTTGAGCTGGGTGGAATCGACCCGGCCATCGTGCTTGACGACACCGATCTGGTGGAAGCCGCCAGGCTCGCCGCGCAGGGGGCCTACCGGAACTCCGGCCAGCGTTGTACCGCGATCAAGCGCATTCTCGTGCAAGACGGCGTGGCCGACGAGTTCATGGCGTTGCTGACCGCGCAGACTCGTGCGCTGCGAACTGGTGATCCGCCCGATCCCGCTACCGACGTCGGAACGATCATCGACCAAGCCGCGGCACGCCGGGTCGCGACGGTGGTCGATGACGCGGTGCGCGCGGGGGCAGAAGTTCCGTGTGGTGGGGTATGCACCGGCGCGCAATATCTGCCCACGGTCGTCGACCGGGTAACGCCGGAGATGCGGTTGGTAACCGAGGAAGTCTTCGGCCCAGTGGCACCGGTGATGCGGTTCGCAAATGACGACGTGGCCATCCGGATCGCCAACTCGAGTCGATATGCCTTGTCGGCCAGCGTCCTCACCAGCAACCTCGACCGGGCCATTAAATTCATCACCGAACTCCACGCCGGCAGCGTCAATATCGGGGAGGTGCCCGGTTACCGACTGGAATCGACACCATTCGGCGGTGTCAAGGACTCAGGACTCGGCTACAAGGAAGGCGTCATTGAAGCGATGAAGAATTATACGAATGTGAAGACTTACTCCCTACCGTGGCATGCATAGTACCGGGAGACTAGATGCGAATACTCATTCTGCACCGGAACAAGTTCGACCGGCTGGGATATGACCGAGCGATCGACCACAGTGTGCACCACGTGGTCTACGCCGGTACGGCGGATTACCTCGACAACATCTCTCCGGGAATTAGATGTGAGACGTTCGTGCTGGAGCCGGGGCGTCCGATCGTGCAGCAGTTACGTCCCTGGCTGCGCAACCAACCTCTGTTCGATCGGATTCTTGCACGGCACGAACTACACATCATACCCGCGGCCGAGCTCCGTGCAGAGTTTGGGCTCCCGGGGATGCAACCTGATCTGGCGCTGAAGTTCCGCGACAAGGTTGTCATGAAAGCGACGGTGGCCAGCCAAGGAATACGAGTACCGAGGTATTTTCCGGCCAGCGTGTTGCCGCGGGAGGCACCGTGGCCCGGTAAGGTGATCGTCAAGCCGCGGGACGCGAACGCCAGCCAAGGGGTGCACCTATGTGATGACTACTGTGCCGCGTACCAGTTGGTCGCTGCACGCCAGCGTGACGATGCCACCTTTGCCGGCAGGTACGAGGTCGAGGAATACCTGGACGGACCAATCTGGTGTATCGACGGCTTCCTATTCCGCGGCGAGCCGGTAGCGATCCAGGCATCCCGCTACATCAACACACCGTTGGGCTTCGAGCACGGCATCCCGCACGGATCTGTCCAGTACCCGAACCCGAAGTTGGAGTCGTGGACGGTCCGGTGTCTCCGAGCTCTCGGTGCTCAGACACTGACCTTCCACCTAGAGTCGATCATGACCGCGGAGGGACCTGCCTTTCTCGAGGTCGCGGCGCGGTGCGGCGGTGGGTACATCGTCGGCATGTTCCATCGGCGGACGGGAGTCCACTTGCACACCGTGGACATGGCTACCGACATCAACGGTGACCTGGCGATCCACCTGTTTGAAGAACCCTCGCCGACCACTTTCTACGGCGATTTTCTCTATCCTGGCCACAACTATGGCGGCGCACCTATCACGGTCCCGGTTCCACCCGAGGTGCTCGGTGACTCCCGCCTCATCACGTACAAAATATTCCCGCCGAACACTCCGACACCGACCAACGCCAACTACCGTCCGGAAAATCTTGCCTTCTCCGGGATCGTTTCTGGACCCGACCCAGCTTCGGTCGAAGAATGGATACAGAGTTTGCTCGCGACGGTGACCGTCTATCCGCGGGTGGCTGCGAATTCCTGATCTAATGTAAGGACTGCTATCATGATCAACAATGGGGTACGGCATGTCCTGCTGGTCGCCGGTGCCCGCGATGTCACCGGCGTACTAAAGCGGTTACATCCGGAGCTGACTATAACCACCATGGTGGCAGCTCAGCGGCTGGAAAAAGTGCGCCGCCCGAACGACTGCGCCAGAGTCCTCGCGCTTGACGACTCCACGACCACCGAGGAGTGGATCACGATCGCCAAATG
>JBOHEL010000491.1:0-3959 GCA_050700995.1 Sciscionella sp.
GCATGCCGATCTGATCATTGCCGATCCGGTCCGACCACTTGGTCCACCGGTCTACATCGAAGCGTCGGAAGGAAGGAACACATGCAGTCGGATTGGTGGGGCTGGGCCACGCCGGGGACCGATCCCCACATTCCGCTAAGGGAGCTGAAGTGACCACCACGACGACACTCGACGCTGACACCGTCGCGATCAACACAATGCGGGCGCTGTGCATGGACGCGATCCAGCACGCGAACTCCGGCCACCCGGGCACGCCGATGGGCGTGGCTCCGGTCGCCTACACGCTGTGGCAGCGATTCCTGCGCTTCGACCCCGCCGACCCGATCTGGCCGAACCGGGACCGGTTCGTGCTCTCGGAAGGCCACGCGTCCGCGCTGTTGTGGTCGCTGCTGCACCTGAGCGGCGTCCAGGCCGTGGACGCCGACTATGAGGTGCTCGGTCGGGCCGCCGTCACCCTCGACGACCTCAAGACCTTCCGCCAGCTCGACTCCCGCTGTCCGGGCCATCCCGAATACCGCTGGACCAGCGGCGTGGAAACGACCACCGGGCCATTGGGCCAGGGGGTGGCGACATCGGTGGGCATGGCGATCGCTGGACGTTGGCTGGCCGAGCGCTACAACCGCGACGAGATGACGTTGTTCGACTTCGACGTCTACGCCCTGGCCGGGGACGGCTGCATGATGGAGGGCGTCTCCGCTGAGGCCGCCTCCCTGGCGGGTCACTTGGGTCTGGCCAACCTGTGCTGGATCTACGACTCCAACCGAGTGACGATCGAAGGCCACACCGACATCGCGTTCACCGAGGACGTGGCGGCGCGCTTCATCGGCTACGGCTGGAATGTGAGCTCGGTCGCCGATGCGAACGACACCGACTCGATCCAACGAGCATTCCACACCTTCAAGGCCGAGGGAGCGCGACCGACCCTGATCGTGGTGCACAGCCACATCGGGTACGGCTCACCGGTGGAGGACTCACCCAAGGCACACGGCACCCCGTTCGGGCCTGAGGGTGTCCGGGCGACGAAACGCTTCTTCGGCTTGCCCGAGGACGCCGACTTCTACGTCCCCGACGGTGTCTACGACCAATTCGCGTCGGGAATCGGCGCACGGGGCAAAGCGGCCCGCGAGGCGTGGGAGGCCACGTTCGATCGATACCGCACGGCGTTTCCTGACCTTGCCGATGAAATCGAGCACATCCAACGGCGTGACCTGCCCGACGGGTGGGAGAAGGCGTTGCCCACATTCGCTCCCGATGCCAAGGGGCTCGCCAGCCGTGAGTCGTCCGGGCGGGTGCTCAACGCTGTGGCGCAGGCCGTGCCGTGGCTCGTCGGTGGTTCGGCGGACCTGACCCCGTCCACCAAGACCAGACTCACTTTTGAGGATGCGGGTGATTTCCAGGCCGGGCAGTCGGGCAGAAACCTGCATTTCGGAGTTCGCGAGCACGCTGCCGCGGCGGTCGCCAACGGCATGGCGCTCACCAAGCTGCGCCCGTACTGGTCGGGCTTTTTGATCTTCTCCGACTACGCTCGCGGGGCCATCCGGCTCTCGGCGCTGATGGATATCCCGGTTCTGCACGTTTTCACCCACGACTCCATCGGTGTCGGAGAAGACGGACCCACCCACCAGCCGGTGGAGCAGCTGGTCTCACTGCGGGCCATACCCGGCCTGCTGGTGTTCCGTCCGGCCGACGCGAACGAAGTCGTCGAGACCTGGCGCATCGTGGCGGCGCTGCGGCACGAGCCCGCCGCGCTGATCCTCTCCCGCCAGGCGCTGCCAACACTCGACCGCAGCACCTTCGCACCCGCGGCCGGAGTGGCCAAAGGCGCCTACGTGCTGGCCGAGGCCGACACCGGGACACCGGACGTCATCCTGCTTGCGACCGGTTCGGAGGTGCACCTGGCGCTGGCCGCCCGCGAAGAGCTGCAGGCCGAGGGCGTCGGCACGCGCGTGGTGAGCATGCCCTGCTGGGAGCTCTTTGACCGTCAGCCTCAGCAGTACCGTGACGAGGTGCTGCCGCCGGCGGTGAAGGCACGCGTCGCGGTGGAGCAGGCATCGACCCTGGGCTGGGACCGCTACGTCGGCGACGGCGGCGCGGTGATCGGGATGCATACTTTCGGGGCGTCGGCGCCGCTGAAAGAACTGCTCAACAAGTTCGGCTTCACCCCGGACCGGGTCGCGGAACGCGCGCGCGAGTGCCTGGCTGCGACCCGGCAGAAATAACCACGACAAACGGGCCGCCGCCGGAGCGCGGCCCAGGAAAGGAGAACCGTGAAGGCTACCGAGACCCTGCACGAGCGGGGACAGAGCCTGTGGCTCGACAACATCACCCGCAGCCTGCTCGACGACGGCACCATTCAGCACTACATCGACGCCTACTCGGTGACCGGGCTGACCTCCAACCCGTCCATCTACGACAAGGCCATCGGATCGGGCGACTACGACGACGCCATCCGGGCCAAGGCAGGTCAGGGGCTGTCGACTGAGCAGCTGTTCTTCGATCTGGCCATCGAGGACCTGCGCCGCGCCGCCGACCTCTTCCTGCCAATCCACGAAAGGACCAACGGGGTCGATGGGTGGGTGTCCCTTGAGATCTCGCCGCTGCTCGCCTACCAGACCGCCGAGACCGTGGAGGCGGCCAAGACCCTCCACGAGCAGGCCGGGCGACCCAACCTGTTCATCAAGATCCCTGGCACCCGAGAGTGCCTGCCGGCCATCACCGAGGCGATCGCGGCCGGTATCCCGGTGAACGTCACGCTACTGTTCTCCGCCGACCAGTACCTGGCCGCCGCGGACGCCTACCTGAAAGGCATTGAGCGCCGGGTCGCCGACGGCCTGAACCCGGCCGTGGGCTCGGTCGCGTCGGTGTTCATGTCACGCTGGGACGCGGCTGTGGCCAAGCAGGTGCCAGCGGATCTGCAGGACAAGCTTGCCCTGGCGGTGGGCCTCGACGTCTACCGCGCCTACCGGCGACTGACGGACTCCGACCGGTTCCAGCGGCTGAAGAACGCCGGGGCCCGGATGCAGCGGCTGCTGTGGGCCAGCACGAGCACCAAGGATCCGGCCGCCCCCGACACGCTGTACGTGCACGGGCTGGCCGCTCCGTTCACCGTCAACACCATGCCCGACACCACCCTTGAGGCCTTCTTCGACCATGGCGAGGTAGGGGATCCGATGCCGGCCGACGGCGGCGACGCCGATGCGCTGCTCGCGCGGTTCACCGAGGCAGGCGTCGACCTGGGCGATGTCGCGGCGCAGCTGCAGCGCAACGGAGCCAAGTCCTTCGTCGATGCCTGGAACGAGCTGATAGGCCGGCTCGAAACGCAAATGTCCGCGGTCGCCTAAACATCCGACCGCGCCAAGAAGGGAGACATAGCATGCCGATTCCGCCATTGTGCGAACGCCCGGCCTACGAGGCACTCGCCCAGCACTATTCGAAGATGGAGGGCCGCCATCTGCGAGAGCTCTTCGCCGAGGACGCGACCCGCGGTGAGCGGTTCTGCGCCCAGGCCGCCGGAATCTACCTCGATTACTCGAAGAACCGCATCACCGAGGAAACGCTGAGCCTGCTCTTTCAGCTGGCCAAGGAGTCTGAGGTCGAGCGCCGCCGCGACATGATGTTCGCCGGGGACCGGATCAACGTGTCCGAAAACCGCTCAGTGCTGCACGTGGCGTTGCGGATGCCGCGCGGAACGTCACTGATGGTCGACGGGGTCGATGTCGTCGCCGAGGTGCACGAAGTCCTCGATCGGATGGCCGATTTCGCCGCCAAGATCCGTTCAGGTGCCTGGAAAGGCCACACCGGCAAGCCGATCCGCAATATCGTCAATATCGGCATCGGCGGGTCGGACCTGGGGCCGGTGATGGCCTACGAGGCGCTGCGACACTACACCGACCGCAATCTGACGTTTCGCTTCGTCTCGAATGTCGACTCCACCGACTTTGTCGAGGCGACAAGAGACC
>JBOHEL010000492.1:0-3954 GCA_050700995.1 Sciscionella sp.
CGGTGGGTGAGCAGGGCGGCGTTGTAGCCGGTGCCGGTGCCGATCTCCAGGACCCGGTGTCCGTCATGGACGTCGAGAATCTGGAGCATCCGCACCATGAGGTCGGGTTTGGTGCTGGATGAGACCGGCACCTGGTACCCGCTGCGGCCGTCCAGGGCGGTGATGAGGGTTTCCGGTGAGTACGCAAGGTCCAGACCCTCGTCGGAGCGGGTGTCGATCTGCCGCCAGGCTCCGGTGGTGGTGTCCTGCCGATATGCGGTGGGCACGAGCAGGTGGCGGGGCACAGCGGCGACCGCGGCCCGCCATGCATCATCGCTGAGGTCGCCCTGTTTGGTGAGCAGGGCGGCGAGTCGTTCGGCGCGGGCCGTCCACGCGGCGTCCGTCCGGGTGCCGGTGTCGGTCACGGGGTGCCTTTCGCGAGGAGGTCGGCGAGTTGCCGGGTCAGGGGGGTTCCGGTGGCGTCTTCGCAGGCCCAGCGCGGGCATGAGTTCGCGCACCCCGGCCAGTACATCGGTGGGCGGGTCAACGAGATCATAGGACAAGCCCTCGTAATCGGCCCGCCAGTCGATGTAGCCCTCAGCGGTGCCCGCACGGATGGCCGCGGTGGTGATGTGGTCACCGATGACGATCATCCGCGCCTCGTACGCCTTGGGTACCCACCGCTGGAAGAAGTGTGTAGTGACATGGATGCCCTGCAGGTCGGCGAGGTCGGTATCGCCGATGACGCGGGTGAAGCAGACCTTGCGGACACCGTCCTCCAGAATCGTGTTGGCGCCGAGGATCTTGGTGATGGTCTTCCCGCTGGCGGCGAACGCGCGCACGGTGTCGGCGTCGTTGGTGATTACGGAGTCGGGGACGGCGAGTCCGCAGCGGTGGGCGGTGACGAGCTGGACCGGCTTGTAGGCCGCGTCGGCCAGCCGCGCGGGGTGGTTGACCCACAAAGCGCCCAGTGAGGTGAGGACACCACCGAGCCCGTACTTGGCCTCCAGGTTCGCGTGCAACCGCTCGGCGGCGGAAAGTCCGATAGGGAACTGATAGGCCCTTGGGGTCCGATACCAGACGGCCGTGACGGACTCCAGGTCGACGACTCGCGCGGGTGTGCGCAGCGAGCCAGCCCACCGTCCCCCGCGTAGTTCAGTCGACATGCTGAGCTGCGCGGGGAACCAGGCAGTGTTCACCCGATAGACGACGACCTCCCGGTCGGTGAGCGCGCGAACCACCTGGTCGGCGGTCGCATCGACGTCCTCGGCCAGGATCAGGACCGACATCTAGACCGGGTGTGGCGAGTCGGGGCAGAAGTCGTAGGTGAAGTCCTCTGACGGCCCCTCGTCCCCGTCGTTGCTGGAGACCTTGTTCGCCGAGGGATCTGCGGCGAGCAGGCACCGTCCATCGGCGTCCACGGCAACCTGCGCGTTGTGGTCGTAGCCGAACATTTCGCCAATGGGGTCGCCCTGGTGGCGAGTCGGTCGCATCCCTCGTAGCCCCCACGGGCGCACACTGGATTCAGATGGCCTGCTGTGAGCGGGCGCCCCGCCGACACGACCCAGGGGGAACTGCGCGGAGTGCGGTGCGATCGGGTCAGCATCGAACGATGGATCAGTCGGCAGATCAGTCGTGGTCAGGTGGGTATCGGCGCCGGACATGAACAGGTACCTCTTGTTACTGGATTGATCAAGACGTGATCACGCTGTGCGGTCGGGCATTGCGTTGCGACGCTCCCGTCGTGTCCTGCTGAGTCATGCCGGGCCACCGATGCGGCCGGCGAGTGTGTAGGCCGCATCGTCGTCGATGAGCACCCCGAAACCGGCCACTCCGTGCGGGTACAGCACCCAACCACGCCGCTTCCGATCGCGGATGGCGATCAAGGTGCACTGGCCGCTGCCGTCGATGCGGCGCCCTTCTACCGTGCATCGTTCCTGCTCGCCGTAGGGCAAGCGGTGCGGCCCGTCTTGTTCAGGCAGCTGTGTCACTGCGACCTCTCGTCTCCGTTGGTGGTACCGGCCGCCACGCCATGGGCAACACGGACGACCGGCAAAACTTTCGTGGCACTGAACTGGACCCGACGAAGGCAGGGAGGTGATCCCACGCGACGGTGAGCACGACCTCCCTCGGCCGGTCGATCAGCACAGCCTACTATGCAAGTATCTTGGGAATATTACAAGTGGTCTGTTGAGATGGATTCTAGCTCGATATTCCCGGATGGATTGACTACCGGTTGGTGTCAGACCACACTGGGAGCGAGCATCCAATACACCGAGGAGGCCCTGTCGATGCGACTGACCCGGCAATGGCGGGACTGCCCCGACACCGAAAGCTGCCCGACTCTTTACTCGACCGATCGCGGCACGGCTGTAGTCCAGGGCTACCTGGTCACCGACCCGGAGGCACTGGGCGTACACACCATGGCCCCCGGGGTAACCGCGGTTGAGGTCCCCTTTGCTCTGTGCGCGGGACTCGCCATCAGCGGCCCAACCTTATGTTCCACAGAGCACGGCACCGTCGTGGTCCGTGGAACTGCGGTCACCGACCCGGAGGCGCTGGCCACACTCCGGCTGCCAATCGGAGAGGCCGCCGTCGAGATCCATCTCTGCCAGCCCGCGAACCCGATCACGCAGGAGGTACCAGCGTGACCCTCCTCGACTTGTCCCAACTCAGGCAAGTACTCGAAACCACCACCGATGATCTGTTCCGCTGGGAAACCCTCCCCGCATACGAGGTGGCCTCGGACGGATCGGACTACCGCCGCTACCTCGACGGCGCCGACGCACCCACACCCGAACGCAAGCAGCCCTGGCTGGACACCCTGCGTGAATGGGCCGACCAAGGCAGGCCCCGCCGCCGGGTGCGGATCATCCACGACCCGATCACCGACTATGAGCGATACGCCTGCGAGTGGGGTTACGCACTCAACTCCCAGGCCGGGGAGATCATCCGGGTCATAGACCTCGCCCACACATCGCTGCCCCGGGAACTGACTCGCGTAGCTGGGGACTTCTGGCTCATCGACGGCCGCGAGGTCGTGGCAATGTACTACCAGCCCGACGGCCAGTTCCGCGCTGCGGAGATCCTCGGCCCTGAGCAGGTTGACGAGCACCGCTCCGGGGCGGGGATCTCATGGGAGTTAGGCATAGACTTCGGCACCTGGTGGAACGGCCATCCACAGCACCACCGCTCGGCGCACCGAGCGGCCTGACGACACTGCGAACCAGCTTGAGCAACAGCGACACCCATCCCGAACTTGCGACGACCCTGCGCCGCCTCCGGCACGACGCTGGCCTGTCCGGTTTCGAAGCCGCCCGGCGGGCCAACCTGTCCCAGTCAACCGTGTCGCGGCTGGAGACCGGGCGCAGGGCACCCACCGTCAAGGAAGTGACCGCCCTCTGCAAGGCATATCGAGCTCCCGCCGACGTGCGCGCCGCGCTGCAAGCGACCGCCCGAGACCTACAAGAAGGCACCACCTCTGCCCGGATCGTGCTCCAGCGGCCACGGGAGATGCAGGAACGCATCGGACGTATCGAGCAGTCCTCCGCACTGATCCGCGGCTTCCAGCCGGCCATGGTTATCGGCTTGGTCCAAACCTTCGACTACGCGCGGGCGATGATGTCCGGCAGGGTGAGCGGGCAGACGCTGCATAAGCTCACCGAGTCCCGTCAGAAACGCCAGGCCATCCTGGACACCGGACGGCGCTTCACGCTGCTGCACGCCGAGGGTGCGCTGCGCTGGCACATCGGCAGCGCCACCATCATGGCCGACCAACTCGACCACCTCGCCGAACTGACCCGCCACCCGAATCTGCGGCTCGGGGTCATCCCCTGGGACCGGCCGCTCACCATGCACGCCCGGCACGCCTTCCATCTCTACGACACCCATACCGTGATCGTTGGCACCGAATCGGGCACGGCCTTCATCACCGACTCGGCAGAGGTAGCCGCCTACGACCGCCGATTCGCCGAG
>JBOHEL010000493.1:0-3952 GCA_050700995.1 Sciscionella sp.
CGTAGTGCAGCAGCTCGGACAACGGCAGACCTAGCGCTTCGCAGATGGCGGCGAGCAACTCGCTCGAAGCCTCCTTCTGGCCGCGCTCCACCTCGGAGAGGTACCCCAGGCTCACCCTGGCGGCGCGCGAGACCTCACGCAGCGTGCGGCGCTGGGTGGTGCGGGCGTGGCGGAGCCTATCCCCGATCGCCTCACGCAACAGAATGGTCATCGAACGCCTCCTTCCAAGCTACCCGTGGTTACTACGTTACCCAGCGGACCCGACAATCCGCAGCGGGTTGGTACCGCGTCCGCCAAGGGCGAACGATCAGACGGATGGCTTTGTTCCCCCCAGCAGCTCCATCGCGGCCCGCACCGCCGCCGCTCTCACGGTGTGGCGATCCCCCTCGACCTGTAGTGTTCGCAGGCTCCGGCGAGTGTCATCGGCGCCTCCGACGAGCGCAAGGTACACGGTTCCCGCGCCTACCCCATCCTGGCGCCCCGGCCCGGCGACACCGGTGAGCCCCAAGCCCCAGGTGGCACCACAGCGGGCACGCACACCCGCCGCCAGCTGCACGGCTACCTCCGGATGCACGGCTCCGTACCGGTCGAGCATGGCGGCATCGACCCCGGCAAGCGACGACTTCAGCTCGGTCGCGTAGACGACGAGACCGCCACGGACAACGGCGCTCGATCCTGGCACCTCGGTGAGCGCCGCACAGATCGCGCCGCCGGTCAACGACTCCGCGGTGGCGACCGTCTCGCCGCTGTCGCGCAGTGTGGCCAGCAGCGAGGCAACCGTAACGATGTCCAGCCCGAACGCATGGAGCAACGGGCTGTCCGCAGGTGCGGGTGCGGCGGCGCTCACCCCGAGGCCCCAGCGACGGCCCTCTTGCCTCTCGCGCGCAGCTTCAGCGCCCTGACCAGGTAATCGAGGCCGGTGATCACGGTGAGCGCCACCGCGACGCCAAGCACAACCCACCGCAGCGGGTCGATCGACGGCGGCAGCGGCAGCAGGTACAGCACGATCGCCACCACCTGCACCAGTGTCTTCGCCTTGCCGCCACGGCTGGCCGGGATCACACCGTGGCGGATCACCCAGAATCGCAGCAGGGTGACGCCGACCTCCCGCACCCCGATCACGATCGTCGCCCACCACCACAGGTCGCCGAGGATGCTCAGACCGATCAGCGCGGCACCGGTCAGCGCCTTGTCCGCGATCGGGTCCGCGATCTTGCCGAAGTCTGTGACAAGGCCCTTGCTGCGTGCCAGCTTACCGTCCACATGATCAGTGATTGAGGCGACGACGAATACGGCGGTAGCCACCAGCCGCCAACCGATGGATTGGCCGCCTGCGACGAACAGGGCAACCAGGAACACCGGCACCAGTACCAGGCGCGACATAGTGAGCAGGTTCGCGATGTTGAGCAACGGCACCGGCGTGGCAGGCTCAGCCGTGGAATTCACGCGCTGTCCCGCCGTGCTGGCAGCGGGCGGGCGATGAGGTCGACCCCTTCGGTGTCGACGACCGTGGCACGCACCATGTCTCCGACCGCGAGCCCTTCCGCGTCGGTCAGCACGCATTCGCCGTCCACCTCGGGCGCCTGGTGTGCGGCGCGGCCCACGCAATCGCGGTCGTCGCTCTGTTCGTGCTCCACCAGCACCACGACCTCCTCCCCGATGCGCTCCTCGGCGCGCTGCGCGGTGAGTTCCTCCACCAGCGCCGCGATGCGCGCCACCCGTTCGGTCACGGTGTCCGCATCGACGTGCCCGCCAAGGCCCTCGCCTTCGGTACCGTCCTCGTCGGAGTACCCGAAAACCCCGACCGCGTCGAGCCTGGCTCCGGTGAGGAAGCGCTCCAGTTCGGCGAGGTCGTCCTCGGTCTCGCCGGGGAAGCCGACGATCACATTCGTCCTGATCCCCGCCAGGGGTGTGAACTCCCTGATCTGCGCGCACAACGCCATGAAGGAGTCGCACGAGCCGAAGCGCCGCATCCGTCGCAGCACCCGCTCGCTGGCGTGCTGGAACGACAGGTCGAAATACGGCGCGACACCGTCGGTGCCCGCGATCGCCCGCACCAGGCCGGGGCGGGTCTCGGCAGGCTGTAGGTAGGACACCCGCACCCGATGGATACCCGGTAGCGCCGCGAGTTCCGGTATCAGCAACTCCAATGCCTGCGACCCGCCGTCTTTCCTCGGCAAGTCCTTGCCGTAGGAGGTCGAGTTCTCGCTGACCAGGTACAGCTCCCGCACGCCGTGGTCGGCAAGCCAGCGAGCCTCGGCGAGCACCTCTGCCGGTGGCCGCGAGACGAACGAGCCACGGAAGCTCGGGATGGCGCAGAACGCGCACCGCCGGTCGCAGCCGGAGGCGATCTTGAGCGGGGCCACCGGCGAATCGTCGAGCCGCTTGCGGGCGCCCGGCAGCCAACCGTGGCCGGGAACGGCGACCTGCTCCGCAGCGGAGGGCCGCTGTGCCGGGCTGATCGGCAGTAGCGTGCGGCGATCCGTCGGCTGATGCGCGGCGATCGCCCTGCCCGCCACGACGTCGTCCAGCCTGGCGCCCATATCGAGGTAGTGATCGAAGCCGAGCACGGCGGCGGCTTCCGGCAGGCTCTCGGCGAGTTGGGCGCCGTACCGCTCGGCCAGACACCCCACAGCCACCACCTTAGCGCCGGTGTCGGATGCCGCGAGCAGCGTGTCGACCGAGTCCTTCTTCGCGGCCTCAACGAACCCGCAGGTGTTCACCAGCACCACGTCAGGCTCGTCGTCAGGCCCCGATGTGGCGTCGACAAGCTGCCAGCCGTCCCCTGCCAGCCTGCCCGCCAGTTCCTCGGAGTCCACCTCGTTACGGGCGCAGCCGAGGGTGAGCATGGCGACCTTGCGGCCAGTGGTGGGAGTAGGCACCCGTTCAGGGTAATCGTCGTGCCCGTACGGGGTCCCCTTAGGCTGATCCGCTATGACCGACATCCTCGTGCGCAGGGCGCGCGTGGGCGACATACGGGCCGTCAAGGCACTCGTAGACGGCTACGCGGGAAAGGTGCTGCTGGAGAAACCGCTCGTGACGTTGTACGAGGACGTCCAGGAATTCTTGGTGGCCGAACTGGACGGTGAGCTGGTTGGCTGCGGCGCGCTGCACGTGCTGTGGGAGGACCTCGCCGAAATCCGCACGCTGGCGGTGGGACCGTCGGTGGTAGGGCACGGCGCGGGGCACGCTCTGGTGGCACGGCTGATCGACGTGGCCAGGGAGCTCGGGCTGGCGCGGATCTTCGTGCTGACCTTCGAGACCCTCTTCTTCGCCCGGCACGGCTTCACCGCGATCCCTGGCACCGCGGTTTCCCGCGAGGTGTACGAGGAGATGCGCCGCTCGCACGACGAAGGTGTCGCCGAGTTCTTGGAACTGCCCTACGTCAAGCCCAACACCTTCGGCAACACCCGCATGCTGCTGCAGCTGTGAGCGTCAGCCGGACGGCATGCGACTCGGCGAGGACGCGCTCCGTGGAGGATTGGGGGGTGCCCTGTGCGCCAGCTGATGCGTCGCGAGCGGCACACCCCGGTCGGCAGGCGTCCGACTGCGGAGGAGATCACCCAGGCCGTGCTGAACAACCCGACGATGCGGCGCAACCGCAAGGGCCGCCCCTGCGACTACTGCGCGTTGGGGCACCACTGACGGTGACCGCTGGGTCGTCGTGGTGGTCGCCTGGCACCCGGGACGGCGGGTCCTCCGCCCAATTTACGGCGTGGGAGCAGCGATGAGTGACAAGCAGCCGAATGAAATGACCGAGGGCGAACTGGCCGACTACTACTACGCCCACCGCGACGATCCGGACATGCTCGGCGAGCAGGTGGACTACGTCCCGCCGCGCGCGGCCAGGGTGGCGGTGCGGTTGAACCTTGAGGAGGACCGTCAGATCCGCGAGGCCGCCCATGCGGCGGGTATGACGGTGTCAGCGTTCCTGCAGCAGGCAGGCGTGACC
>JBOHEL010000494.1:0-3935 GCA_050700995.1 Sciscionella sp.
CCCACGTCATGGGGGTGTGCACCGGGGCGTTCGCGTTGGCGGCCGCCGGTCTGCTGGACGGCAGGCGTGCCACGAGCCACTGGTACCACAGCCAACTCCTCGCCGAGAGGTACCCGAAGGTCAAGGTCGACTTCGACAAGCTGTACATCCAGGACGGTCCGGTGATCACCAGCGCGGGCACCGCCGCGGGAATCGATGCCTGCCTGTACCTGGTACGCCAGGAATACGGCGCCGACGTCGCGAACGGGCTCGCCAGGCGGATGGTGGTGTCCCCGCATCGCGATGGTGGGCAAGCGCAATACGTCGACACCCCGGTACCCCGCACCCAGTCACCGAGCGACGATCTCGGAGCCACCTTGTTCTGGGCCCAGACTCACCTGGAGCAGGACATCACGGTCGCGGGCCTCGCGGCCCGTGCGCATATGTCCGCGCGCACGTTCGCCAGGCGGTTCACCGCGACCACCGGCACCACTCCGCACCAATGGCTCACGGCGCAGCGGGTGTTCCTGGCTCAGCGGCTCCTTGAGAAGCATGGTCTCGATATCGACGAGGTCGCTCGCAGGTCCGGCTTCGGCGGGGGCGACCTGCTGCGGCACCATTTCGCCAAACAGGTTGGCGTGTCGCCGAGCTCCTACCGGCTGCGGTTTCGGCACACGCTCGCGATGTCGGCGACGTGGCCCAGCGACCCCTAAGCAGCGCGCCCCTCATCCTCTTGGGCTAACTGACGCTCCGCATCTTCCCGTGCCAACGCCCTCGATTTGATCAAGCTCGCAGCGACGGTGACGGCGAGGACGCCGACGATCACGCCAAGCGAAAGCCAGGTACCGAACACCGGTACCTCCACGGACTGCCGCCCACCAACGAAGGGCAGCCAATCATGGTGCAGTACCTCGAAGATCAGCTTGATGCCGATGAAGAGCAAGATCAGTGCCAAGCCGATCGGAAGGTAGATCAGCTTGCGCAGCAACCCACCGAGCAGGAAATACAGCTGGCGCAACCCCATCAGCGCGAAGGCGTTCGCGGTGAACACCAGGTAGGGATGCTTGGTCAGCCCGAAGATCGCCGGAATCGAATCGAGCGCGAAGAGCAGGTCGGTGGTGCCGATGGCGATCATCACGATCAGCATCGGCGTTACCATGCGCTTGCCCGCGACCTTCACGAGCGACTTCGCGCCGTGGTAGTCCTCGGTCACGGGCAGCACCGTGCGGATCAACCGCAGCGCCGTGTTCTCGCTGTATTCCCCGTCGTCCTCGGAGCGCCACGCGGAGCGCAGCATGCGGTAGGCGGTCACGATCAGGAAGGCGCCGAAGAGGTAGAAGATGGCGATGAAGTTGGCGATCACCGCGGCGCCCGCGAGGATCAGTATCCCGCGCAATATCAGCGCCAGCAGCACGCCGACCAGCAACACCTTGTGCTGGTGGATCTTCGGCACTGCGAACGCACCCATGATCACGACGAACACGAACAGGTTGTCAACCGACAGCGAGTACTCGGTGATGTAGCCCGCGAAGAACTCGCCAGCCCAGCGACTCCCGGCCACCAGCCATAGCCCGGCTCCGAAAACGCCCGCACAGGCGATATAGAAGGCGACCCAGCGAGCTGCCTCCCTGATGCCGACATCGTGCGGTTTGCGATCTACGATCACGAGGTCGACCGCGAGCAGGAAAAGCAGGGCAAGGACCGTGAGTCCCCATATCCAGGCGGGTACTACCACTCCGTCGACCTCCGGTTCATGGCGTGCGCCACTGACCGGAGGTCTCTTCCGCCGAGCTCACACCCGACCAGCGGCACCGGGAACCCGCCAGGGCTCCGTGCTGACGACACCGCCGCGAAGGAATACTCCCCTCCACACCACCTCGATTGTGCCTCACACAGATACCAACCGCGACTGCGGGTTCACAATACCGTGAGCACGTTTCACCTCAGAGCGTGCGAAAGTACCCACGGTGGGTACGCCCGGCGTTCTGTGCCTGGCGGCGATCGCATAGCGTCATGTCGTGTCCCGATCCCGCAGGCTGCGATGGGCCGTTCCGGTCGCCATCCTGCTACTGATCGTCGTGACGGGTGCGATCGTGCTGACCAGCACCCGTAGCGGCCCCGCACCCCTCGCAAGCTTGGACGTGACCATCGATGTCGTTGACGGCCCCGCACACGACCAGCACGTCCGCCTGGATGCCACTGTGTACCTGCCGCAGCGGACGCCGGCGCCCGCTGTGATCATCTCTCCTGGCTTCGGCGGCGACAAGGGCACCGTCGCAGGCCAGGCGAAGGATCTCGCCGCCCGAGGATTCGTGGTACTCGCCTACACCCCGAGGGGTTTCGGTCACAGCACGGGCAAGATCGCTCTGAACTCGCCGGACTACGAGGTGGCCGATGCACGCCAGCTCGTCGACTGGCTGGCCAGACGACCCGACGTGATCAAGGACGGCCCCGGCGACCCGAGGGTCGGAGTCACCGGGGTGTCCTACGGCGGTGCACTGTCGTTGATGCTCGCCGGGAGCGACCCACGGGTGGACGCCATCGCCCCAGCGATCACCTACAACGACCTCTCGCAGTCGCTGCTGCCAGACGCCGCCACCACCCAGCCGCTGCCCCACACCCCCGCTGCAGGTGCGTTCGGCGACAACGGTGTGTTCAAGCGGACCTGGGCGGGATATTTCTTCGCCTCGGGACTGCGCGGCGGGTCTGGCGCCGATCCAACATGTGGCCGTTTCATCGCCGCGGTCTGCCGTGCCTACCAGCAGGTTGCCACGGCCGGCACCGCGAGCAAGGCTACGGTCGATCTGCTCCGACGTGACTCACCGATGACGGTCACCGGCAACATCAAAGTCCCCACCCTGCTGATCCAGGGCGAACACGACACACTGTTCGGGCTCGATCAGGCGGACGCCAACGCCAGGCAGATTCATCGTGCCGGCGGCAAGGTCAAGGTCATCTGGTACACCGGGGGCCACGACGCAGGCAACCCCGGCGCGCGGCTACAGCAGGAGATCGGTGACTGGTTCGACTTCCACCTCGCACATCACGGGAGTGACCCCGGCACCGCGTTCTCCTATCAGGTGCAGGGTGCGATTCGCAGCAACGGCAAGAACACCGTTCGTACCGTGACCGCGCCGGACTATCCTGGCCTCGCCGGCGGGCGGACCGAACGCAAGCAACTTGCTCTCTCCGGAAAGCCGCAGCCGGTGCTCAACCCGGCTGGCGGCAATCCGCAAGCACTCAGCTCGCTGCCCGGCATCAGTGGTGGGCTCGGCTCGTTGTCAAGTCGACTCGCTGCCGATATCCCCGGCGAGTTCGCGCACTTCACGACGCCTGCGCTGCGCTCACAGCTCCTTATCGCCGGAACCTCCCTGGTACGGCTGCGGGTGAAGGCCACACCTGGCGCGGTGCTGTTCGCGAAGCTCTACGTCGTCGGGCCGGACGGCACCAAGACGTTGCCGGGCTCCGCGGTCGCACCTTTCCGGGTGCCCGCGGGCAGCAGCGAGGTTACCGTGACGCTGCCTGGGGTGGTCGCGCCGGTGCGGGCGGGCAGCCACCTCGAATTCGTGGTCTCCTCGACCGATCAGGCCTACACCAATGCCACGAAGCCAGCCGTGTACCAAGTCGCGGTTGACGGCGGACTGTCGGTACCGCTGGTGCCTGGGCGCAGTTCCTCGGCCACGGCGTTCCCGCTCGGTCAGCTCATCGGTATCGGCGTGGTACTGCTGCTGTGCGTCTGCGGTGGCCTGCTGCTGGCGCTGCGCAGAAGGCACCGCGACGACGTGGATTCCGAGCTCACCGACGTGCCACTCGTGCTCGACAACCTGTCTAAGACCTACCGCGGCAAACTGCAGGTGGTCGACTCGCTGTCGTTCCGCGTCGAGCGGGGCCAGGTGCTCGGGCTGCTCGGGCCGAACGGCGCGGGGAAGACGACCGCGTTGCGGATGCTGCTCGGC
>JBOHEL010000495.1:0-3920 GCA_050700995.1 Sciscionella sp.
TGCTGGTGCACTCGGGTGCGGGTCGGCGTGAACCACAGTATCCGCAGTCACGTATGGACGGGTGAGGTGTCGCGAGCTCGCTGCTCGCGGCGCCGCACCGACTGCCGTCCCGATCGTGACGCCGACCTTGGGAGTGAATCGCGAGTGACTGAGTGTCTCGACAACACGATCAACAGGTGCGGCCCGGTCAGCGGTTTGGTGTTCGCGTCATGAACGGCGTGGTGACCGGTGTCGTGCCGTACGAGATCGGTGGCCTGCCCGCGCACGTGCTGCTCATACACCTGACGGTCATCATCGTGCCGCTCGCGGCCCTCGCCACCGTGATCCACGCCACCTGGCCAGCCGCGCGCCGCCGCCTCGGTATCGTCACGCCGACCATCGCGCTGGTGGCGTTGGTCTGTGTCCCGATCACCGTCAGCGCGGGTGAGTGGCTGATGGCGCGGGTCCCCGTCACCCCCCTTATCGCCCGCCACGCGGACCTGGCTTCCGGGATGCTGCCGTGGGCGATCGCGTTGTTCGCGGTGTCCGCCGTCAACTACGCCTGGTTCCGCTTCGGTGTACCTCGCGCGACGCCTGAGAAGTTGGACGCGGAGCCGATGCGGCAGTTCCCCAGCGCGGGCGACACCGCGACCCTCACCCGGTCGGAAGTCCGCACCGGTGCGGCGCGGACGAAGATCGTCGTCGCGACCGTGCTCGCAGTGGTGCTGGCGGTGGTCGTGGGTGTCGGCTCGGTCGTGCAGATCTACCGGGTCGGCGAGGCAGGCGCTCGTGCCGCCTGGCAGGGCAACTTCTCGGAAGCGCCGTTGCACCACTCGTGAGCGCGGGCGCCTGCCTGCGGCGCTCGGTAGCGTAGGGATTGAACCGTGCTGATATCAACTGCGTTCTACCTGGAGTGAAGGCAGCGATGCGAGGTTCGCAGGACCGCAACGAGCAGCTGCTGCGTGCGCTGCACGAAGAGCATGCCGCAGCACTGTGGTCGTTCGCCTTCCGGCTGACCGGTGGTGACAGGATGCGGGCGCAGGATGTGGTGCAGGAGACCATGCTGCGCGCGTGGCGGCACCCCGAGGTGCTTGAGCAGTCGCAGCGGTCCTCGCGGTCGTGGTTGTTCACGGTTGCCAGGCGAATCGTGATCGACGAATGGCGCAGCCCGCATACTCAGCGGGAGATAACCAGTGATGCGCCACCGGAGGTGCCACAGTCGGACAACACCGATGCCAGGCTGGATGCTTGGCTGGTCGCCGAAGCATTGGATCGCTTGACTCCGGAACACCGGGCCGTGATCGTGCAGTGTTACTACCGCGGCAGGACGACGGCGGAAGCGGCCCGCGCCCTCGAAATCCCGGACGGCACGGTCAAATCGCGCACGCATTACGCCTTGCGTGCCCTGCGCCTGGCGCTGCAGGAGATGGGGGTGACACCATGAGCGAATCGCTGGATCCCTACGCCCACTACGACGCCGGGTATGTCATGGGGTCGCTCAGCTCGCAAGAGCGCCGCGACTACGAGGAACACCTGAAATCCTGCGTCGAGTGCGCGGCGGCCGTGGGCGACCTTGCCGGTATGCCAGGGCTGCTGGGGCTGGTTCCAGCAGACGAGGTGGATATCGCGCCGCCCGACCCTGAACCCGTGCCGGAAACCGCGTTGCCGCGACTGGTTGCCGCGGCCCGTCGCCAGCGGCGGCGGCGTCACGCCTGGACGGTAGCCGGAGGCGCCGTCGCGGCGGCATCCCTGGCGGCCAGCATCGTGCTCGGCGTCGACCGCATCGACGCCGCGCCGGCGACAGCGGCCAGCACGACAACGATGACCAGCGTCCGGCCGGTACCGGTACAGGCCACCCTGCAGCTACAGCCGGTGCCGTGGGGTACCCGCGTCGAGGTGTTCTGCAAGTACGCCGGGAAGGTGCCGCCACCCGCGAATGTGTACCAGCGCTGGAAGTACAAGCTGATGGTGGTCCCCCGTGATGGCGGCAAGCCGCAGCAGGTGGCGACCTGGGGGGTGGTACCGGGTCAGGATGCCACGCCGAGTGGCAGCACGGACCTCACCGTGGCCCAGATCGGCACGGTGCGATTGGAGAACGCCGACGGCACCGTGCTGCTGCGGGCGACCCCGGCTTAATCGCTGGCCGAGTGCTATCGCTCCCTCTTAGGATGGCCCGGTGATACCGATCGATAACTTCCTGGCGTTCGCGGTGACAGCCGTGATCATCGTGGCGATACCTGGGCCCAGTGTGTTGTTCACGGTCAGTCGTGCCTTGACGGTCGGTCGGCGTACCGCGCTTTTCACGGTGCTCGGCAATTCCGCTGGGGTTTACCTGCAGGTGGTTGCGGCTGCGTTCGGGGTTGGCGCTCTCGTGGAAAGGTCGGTGGCGGTCTTCACCGTGGTGAAGTTCGTCGGCGCCGCCTACATCGTGTATCTCGGTGTGCAGGCGGTGCGGCACCGCAAGTCGATGAGCGAGGTGCTGCACAAGCAGATCGCCCCGGTGAGCCCGTTGCGGGCTCTGCGCGACGGATTCGTCGTCGGTGCCGCCAACCCGAAGACGATCGTGATTTTCGTGGCTGTTATGCCGGGTTTCGCAGACCCGGCCGCTGGCAATCTGCCGATGCAGTTGTTGATCCTCGGGGCGTTGTTCCCGGCTGCTGCGTTGCCGCTTGACACCGGCTGGGCACTCCTGGCGAGCACCGCGCGGAAGTGGCTCGCACGCTCGCCGCGCAGGCTCGCACTGATCGGCGGCACCGGCGGGCTGGTCATGATCGGGCTGGGCGCCAGCCTCGCGCTCACCGGAAGGAAAGACTGAGGTGCGCAGCGGCGGTCACCCGACGTGCCGCCCGCGACCAGCGGCTCAGGCCGACGGGTCGCGCCTGCGGTGGCGCCGCATGGCTGCGGGGTAACCCACGACGGTGACGTCATAGGCCGGGATCCCCAGCTCGGATGCCAGCTTCCGCGCCACTGCGGGCGAGCCCACGCGGCGGCGGGTCCACGCGCCGTCGCTCGCGACCGCGACCGCGGTGGTGTCGGTTGCGGTGGTCTCCGGCTCGACATAGAACTCGACCCCGCTGTGGGCGCGTGTGAATGCCCGCAGATCGTTCAAATCCGCGGGGGTCGCCTCGCGGTCGAGCATGCTCTGATACCCGCCCCGGTGTTTTCGAATCCGGCGGCGGTCCGCGCCCTCAGGATCGTCCCGCCGGAAAACGTTGGCGAAGCGCTGCTTCCAGTCCATGCGTGTTCTACCTCCAGCGCCAGCCTAATGCGGCCATATTGGGTGATGGTGAAGCGCTGTCAGCGTTACACCGGCGGCTCGGGGTCGTACTGGATGCCCCTGCGGACCTGCCGCGCCCGCTGCGGGGAAGCCAGCCGCGCCACCAGGTGCAATGCCATGTCGATGCCAGCGCAGATCCCCGCCGAGGTGATGACGTCACCGTCGTCGACGAACCGGTCGTCTGCCCTGACCTGGATGGTGTCGTCGAGATCGCCGAGTAGGTCGAGCGAGCCCCAGTGCGTGGTAGCCGGCCTGCCGCGCAGCAGGCCGGCGGCGGCGAACACCAGCGAACCGGTGCACACGCTGGTCATCAGCGGCACGATCTCGCGCTGCCCGCGCACCCAGTCGAGGTGGGCACCGTCGGTGAGTTGCGGACGGGTGCCCGCGCCGCCCGGGTGTAGCAGCACCTCGAATGCCGGTGCGCTGACGAAGCTGTGGTGCGCCTGCACGGTGAGCCCCTTCGCGCAGCGCACCGGTTCGCCGTCCCTGGACACGCAGCACACCCCGTACCCGTCATCGGGGTAATGCAACGTCCAGAACGCGAGCACTTCCCACGGTCCGATGGCGTCCAGCTCCTCGACGCCATCGAAGAGCACGATGCCGATCTGGCGAATGCCGGTCTGGGTCACACCGTGATCCTTTCATCCCCGCGCTGCCCGGCGTG
>JBOHEL010000496.1:0-3913 GCA_050700995.1 Sciscionella sp.
TGGACGACCGCGCCCAAGGGGCTGAGCGCGCATCCGCACGGGGCGACTGTCACGCGCGCAGCAGCCATAGCGCGTCGATCGGCACGGCTCGGAGTTTCTCGCCGAATGGCAGGGGTTGCCCACCGGTGTACAACACATAGCCAGCGACGAACCGGTCACCCACCTTGCTTGCGAGATTCCTCAGCCCGGCCAGATCTTCGCTACGCACAGTCGCGCCAGACTTCACCTCCACGGCGATCACCCGACCGTTAGACGTTTCGATGACCGCGTCGACATCCATCCGGTCCTTGGTCCGGTAGTGCAGGTATCGCACAAGTGTGGTCCTGGGGATGCCGGACTGACCAGCCAACGTGCCTGGCACGAGCAACCCACCCGCACACCCGGCCAAGAGCGAAAGCAGCTTCAGCAATTCGCCTTGACGTTCGATGCTGGCGAGTTCAAGTACATCGCGCTCGATGAGGGTAGTGAGGTAGGAGTCGAAGAACGCCGCGCGTCTGCGAGGAGTGCGCCGCACCGCCTCGGGGAAACCACCAACCACGATTCGCTCGAGATGGTCGCGCCTTCGCAGGGCAAACGAATGTCGCAGCCGCGGTCCACATGCAAACGCGGTGTCTACGAAACAATCAGCCCCACCGTCGATCTCGCCCTGCGAGAAGGGCCAGAGTTCGATGATATTCATGCGCCCGGAAAGCGCATCCGGAAGGGTGCGCAAGGCAAGAATGCGCGAAGACTCCGTCAACAGGAACCTGCCGGGTGTCGGATCGAGGTCCACAGCCACTCTGATCGGGCGCAGCAATTCGGGGGCGAGCTGGATCTCGTCGATCACCATCAATCCGTTATGCTCGACGAAGCTCGTGGGGTCGTCATGCCCGGCCCGCAGGGTCGGGGATCATCAAGGAGGCACGTGACGGTCGTTGCGGACCGACTAGGGGTGAGCCGTGGCAGGGTGCTCTTGCCCGCTTGCCTCGCACCATTGACGAGCACCACCCTCGTGTCGCCCAATGCATCCGATAGCAGCGATTCAGCTCGGCGCTACCAACTCCTGGGAAGCAACTATACATCCGAGTGTGCCTGATTTTTATGATCAATGGTCATCTGGACGCACAATTGGTGGTCATCTGGACGGAACATCTGTCGCCCCTGCGCGCGGGACCTCGGCACAGCTATTGGGTGGCCGACGTGACTGGCAGCGAAGTCAGCCCTCCGCTGCGAGCTGGCCGCAGGCAGCGGCAATCTCCTGGCCACGGGTGTCACGCACCGTGCAGGCCACTCCCCCGGCGTTGACCAGGCGCACAAACTCCCGCTCTACCGGCTTCGGCGACGCATCCCACTTGCTGCCAGGCGTGGGATTCAGCGGAATCACGTTCACATGCACCAGCTGACGCAGCTGCCTGCGCAGCACCTTCGCCAGCAGCTCCGCCCGCCACGCCTGATCGTTGACGCCACGAATAAGTGCATACTCGATCGACACCCTGCGACCACTCGCATCCGCGTAATACCGCGCCGCACGCAGAACTTCGTCGACCGACCAACGCTCGTTCACCGGCACCAGCGTGTCCCGCAGCTCGTCATCTGGGGTGTGCAGCGACACCGCGAGACGGACCTGCAACCTTTCGTCGGCCAGCTTGCGCATCGCGGGCGCCAACCCCACAGTCGACACCGTCACCGCACGCTGCGAGATCCCCAACCCATCCGGCGCGGGATCGCAGATGCGGCGCACCGCCTCCACCACCCGCTTGTAGTTCGCAAGCGGCTCCCCCATGCCCATGAACACGATGTTGGACAGCCTGCCGGGGCCGCCTGGCACCAGCCCGTCGCGCATCATCGCCGCGCCGGAGCGGACCTGGTCAACAATCTCCGCGGTAGACAGATTGCGCTGCAAACCACCCTGGCCGGTCGCGCAGAACGGGCACGCCATACCGCAACCGGCCTGGCTCGATATGCACAGCGTGGTGCGGCCGGGGTAGCGCATGAGCACGCTCTCCAGCAGTGTGCCGTCGTGCAGCCGCCACAGCGTCTTGCGGGTGGTGTCGCCGTCACAGGTCACATGGCGGACCTCCGTCAGCAAGGGCGGCAACAACTCGGTGACCAACCGTTTCCGGGAGGCCGCTGGTATGTCGGTCATCGCCGCCGGATCGGCTGTCAGTCTGCTGAAGTAGTGATTCGACAGCTGCGCCGCCCGAAACGGCTTCTCGCCGAGGCTCGTCACCACATCCCGCCGCTCTGCGGCTGGCAGGTCGGCAAGGTGCCGGGGCGGCATACCGCGTCGCGGTGCGTCGAACACCAGGGGAATCGTGGTCATAGCCCCCTCAGTGTCCCACGCGCCAGGCTACCGGTGACCAGCGCGGCAGCCGCCAGCAAGCACATCGCCGCCATCAGCAGCTCGGCCAGCCGGAACCCGGAGAGGAACCCGGTAGCGGCGACCAGGCCTGCCAGGCCGGCGCACACCGCGACGCCCACCGAACCGCCTGCCTGGCGTGCCGCGTTGTTCACGGCGCTCGCCAGGCCGGACATGGCCACCGGTGCGGCGCCGACCGCGCCGGTCACCAGCGCGGGTGTCAGTATCCCGAGACCACAGCCCCAGAGCGGGAATATCACGGCCATAACCGGGTAGGGCGTATCACCTCCGATAACCGCGAGCAGGCCGATGCCGACCGCCGTCAGCAGCAGCGCCGCGGCGGCCACCCGCAACGGCCCGAACCGCGCCACCAGCCGCCCAGCACGCGTCGGCAGCAGCATCAGCGGCAGAAACAGCGGCAGCGCGGCCAGCCCGGCGAGTAGCGGACCGCGGCCCTGCACCAGTTGCAACAGCAGCGTTGTCAGATACAACATCCCCTGGCAGGAGCCATTCATCACCAGCGCTCCGGCATTAGACAACGCGAAGCGCCGGTCCGAGAACAGCAGCACCAGGAAATAGCCTGCGCACATCGTGGTCAGGACGGTGCGCCGGGCTCGGCTGGGCGTGTGGGTCGCGGTCACGGCGCCGACGATAACGAGGGGGTCTGACGGTCCGCGCCGATACGTCGTCGGCGTTCGGTGTCTCACGAGCCTCGGCATGGTAGTCGCGCTTTCCGAGCCACAGGACGGCCGAGTGCTGCCATGCTATGGGCATCATGCCTGGCCGGTGATGGTTCATCCTCGGTGTGCTGCCGGCACTACCGGTCGGCTATCCCCGGAGGTCGTGCACTGGCACCGGTTCGCGTCGCGGTGACCGCCACCGTGGCGTAGGGCATCGTGAAGCTGCCACCCATGGCGTCGATAGCGGCTCCGACGCTCTCCAGCACCACCACCAGCTTGTCCGGCGGGAGCTGGGTGAGACCGCCATGGGTCGGCATCTGATCCAGCCACTGATCTCGAGTGTAGGACTGCTCCCAGTCGAATCGCCAATGCTCAAGGTCGCCGAACCCGCCAACCTCGACGATCCGGTCCGCGAACTTGGCGTACAGCCCCTGATAAGCGTCAAGGGCTTGCTTCAGCGGCCGGAGGTTGAACGGCGAGTCGGGCACCACCCGTTGGTAGACCGCGGCGAGGGCTGCCGTCACCTCAGGCGGCGGCTGGAACGCGTGCCCGAACACCGCCAGCCTGCCACCGGGCCGCAGCACGTGTGCCGCCTTGGCCGCTCCCGCGACCGGGTCCACCCAGTGCCAGGATGTCCCGGCGACAACCGCGTCGAAGGTCCGGCCTGCCGGGTCCCATGCCTCGAACGTCGCCACCTCGACCTCGACCCCACTGCGCCGCGCGAACTCGGCCATCCGCGCGTCCGGCTCGACGCCAAGTACTCGACATTCTGCCGCCTGGAACTGCCGGGCCGCGACGGCGGTACCGCAGCCAACGTCGACGACGTCGGGCCCGGGGCTCGCGACGACGATCCGCTCCACCAGGGTGGCGGGGTATCGCGGCCGGGTCCGGTCAT
>JBOHEL010000497.1:0-3904 GCA_050700995.1 Sciscionella sp.
CGGATGGCCCGCCCCGGCGATCAGGCCAACGACCAGGCCCTCTCCGCGCTCGATCGCGACCGGCAGCTGCCCCACGTCACCATCGGCGAGTTGAGCGAGCTCGCGAAAGACGTTCGTAAGTTGGTCTTCGGTGTGCTGAACCATCCATCTCTTGATGACTGCACCCTCATCGTCGATAAGGCACACGCCGTGCACGGTGGAGCCCCAATCCCATCCACAGAACATCTGTTGACCTCCCGGTCGAACATCACCGCTGGGGCCGGGCGGGGCTGTCGGTTCCTCATTGTTCGGCCCTCAGCGGGGCAGCTCTCTCGCGCCGATCATGCCTCCCGGCAACGACGAGGGCGACCAGCTCAAACAGGCCATCCAGTGGCGAGACACCGAGGCCGTCCCTCGTCGTTCCCGACGAGCAGGCCAACCTGACCCGCGTCCCCATACTCATCCAATGAGGCACCGGATGGCCTCGAGCGGCTTCTTGCCCTCGGCTCGCTTGCGTCGGTAGTAGACGCGCCCGTCGGTGTCGAGGCGGATCTGGCTGATCGCGGCGATGTGGATCATGTGGTTCATCCGCCGGTTCCCGGCGCGTGAGAGCCGGTGCCGGTTCTGCTCACCGGAGGAGGCGTCGAGGGGCGCGGTGCCGGTCCACGAAGCGAAACGGTTGCGATCAGCGAACCGGGTGACGTCACCGACGTCGGCCAGGACCCTGGCGGCAACTACGGGCCCGACGCCGTGGATGTCCATCAGGTGTGAGCCGCGGGCGAGCACGATGGCTTTGAGTTCCGCGGTCGACTTCTTGATCTTGGCTTCGACCGCGACCAGCTCGGCGAGCTCTTCTGCGGCGATGCGACGTCGGGTCTTCCCGGCAATGTCACGAGGCCGGACGGACGCCAGCATGGTCTTGGCCTGACCGGTGGTGATGTCGCGTTTCGCCTGCCCTGGCAGGAGTTCAGCCAGCAGCGCCTGGAGTCGGTCGACGGTCTGGACCCGGCGGCGGGTGAGTGCTTCGCGGCGGTCGCACAGCATCCGCAGTGCTTCGAGTTCCCCGTCGAGCTGCAGCACCCGCAACGTGGTGGTGCGGACCGCGACGGCTGCGACCGCGTGGGCGTCGTGGGCGTCGGTCTTGCGGTTGTGGCCGGTGTCGAACAGCCGAACCCGGGCCGCGAGCTTCGCCGGCACGTCGACAACGCGTTCGCCGTCCTCGAGCAGCCGCTGGGCAAGCGGACGCCCGGCACCGTTGGATCCTTCAACCGCCCAGACCCGATCAGGCCAGGTCTTGGCGTATCGCCTCATTGCCGAGTAGCCGGCGCGGTCGGTCGTGAACCGACCTGAGCCCAGCAGCTGCTCGCGTGCGTCGACGACCTCGATCGTGGCCGACAGCTTGTGGGGATCGACCCCGATGATCACGTGCTCCAAGTCGTTCATGTGCTGCTCCCGCCTGTTCGATCCGATGTGGACGGCGAGGTGGGCATTGCTACTACGAGCAGGGCAGTCCCTTCTTGAGCCACGCCTCGTCACGGTGACCGGCGGGCCGCAGACCGAAAGAGAGCCACACCAGAACAGCGGGTGGGCAGCCGCATGGAGAGCTGCCCGCCAATCACCTGGACCGAGTCTGGCCAGACGCCGGTCCTACGGGGAATCGTCTACTAGCCGCGAGCGGGTGACGCTCATGCCGACGGGCACGCGGCTGCTTCGGCTGCCAAACGAACGCGGCGCAAGGGTGGGGGCCTGTAGCCGGCGACGAACGTAACGACCGCCATGGCGAGGCATCCCAGTTCTACGGCCGTACTCTCTCACCATGGTGAAGGTCCAAGTCATGGAGACGGTCGCCTGCACTCCGGATGAGTTCCTTGAGTTCGTGATGGACATCGAGAGTTATGCCGAGGTCGACAAGAAGATCAGTCCGATCATCTGGCACCGGCGCAAAGGCAACCGCCTGGAGTTCGCCTGTCGACCCACTGTGGCCGGGTTGCCCCAACCCAAGGTCATCCAACAGGTGCGCCTGTCACCCGGTCGGCGCATCGACATCTCACTGTCGCCGTTGCCGCACAACCGCCTCGCGCACGCCACCGCACACTTCGAAGCGAGCTTCGAGTGCACGCCGAGCGCCGGCGGCACCGTCGTCACACGCACCGTGGAGTTCCGTTTCACCCGTGCCCTGCGATGGATGTTCGAGCCCCTCTTTCGGTGGCGGTTGCCCGGCGAGGTCCGCGAGGAGATCCAGCTCGCCAAGCAACACCTGGAAGGCACTGAGCCCGAGTAACAACGTGAGCCTGTTGAGGCCTGGGTGGATCAGGCCGCGCGCAGCGCACGTCGGACGAGCCCAGGGTGGCGCGCGATCGTTGGCAGGAGTCGAATGGCGAGCAGGGTGAGCGCAAGCCAAGGGCGCAGGTGCGGCCGTATTCGTGCGATGTGCCCGTCCTCGGTCAGTTCGACCACCATCGCATCGGTGAGCGTGACGCCCCAGACGCGGGCCTCGCCCAGGATGACGCGCAGGTTGCCCTCGCCGATCTCCTCATGCCAGTGCAGCTGGTGCAGGTTGCCATAAATCGCGGCGAGGAGGACACGCAGGTCCTGCGCGCCCCGGAAGGCCATCCTGCCGGACAGGGGCGAGATCAGTTCCGCCTGCGGTGCAAGGGCGTCCATGACCGCGTCAATGTCCTTCGCCTCGGACGCTGCGCGGTAGCGGCTGGTGGCGTCGTTGATGACAGACATGACGGTCGACGATACCGACCGGTCGGCCAACCCCCCGCGGTTGGCTCCTGGGAACCGGGGAGCCACCGATGCCCCGGGCACGTCATTCCGCGACTGCCCGGACTCTCCCCATCACTGGAGTCGACTCGTGTGACCGGGCGGTTGCTGACCTGGGGTTTTGTGCGCCATCAGGGACTCGAACCCCGAACCCGCTGATTAAGAGTCAGCTGCTCTGCCAATTGAGCTAATGGCGCGCGGCTCCCGCAGCCGGGCTGCCGGAGCGAATGAAGGTTAGCAGCGGAGACGACCCGATCCGAAATCGGCGGGCCGGGTGGGTGGAGTCGCCGGTCGGCAACCGTTGGCGCCGCCGTGCGGCCGCGGTCCGGGCACGGCTCATGCGGGGGTTGACAGTCGGTTCGGCAGGGTCTTGCATGAGCGTATGACAACGTTGTCGGCGGCCGACGGCTCCGACTCGCGCCAGCCGGCGCGGCCCACCATGCACGACGTGGCCCGGGTGGCCGGGGTCAGCCTGAAGACGGTCTCCCGGGTGGTGAACCGGGAGGCACAGGTGCGGCCCGAGACGACCGAGCGGGTGGTGGCCGCGGTACGACAGCTCGGCTACCGGCGCAACGACGTCGCGCGTCATCTGCGGCAGGGCGGCTCCACGCTGACCGTCGGGCTGATCATCGAGGACATCTCCGACCCGTTCTACTCGACGCTTGCCCGGGCGATCGAGCACGTGGCGCGTGACCACGGCTACCTGATGCTGGTCGGCGACTCGGGAGAGGACCCGCACCGCGAGGAGGAGCTGGCCGGCGCGTTCTGCGCCCGTCGGCTGGACGGGCTGGTGATCGTGCCGATCGCCGGCGACCACGCCCACCTCACCCGCGAGATGGACCTGGGCACCGCGGTGGTCTTCGTCGACCGGCCGGCACACGGCATCGACGTGGACACCGTGCTGTGCGACAACGCGGCGGGTGCCCGCAGCGCGGTCGGCCACCTGGTCGGGCACGGCCACCGGCGGATCGGGTTCGTCGGCAACGACGACTCGGTCTACACCGCGCAGCAGCGCTTCCGCGGCTACCGTACGGCGCTCGAGGACGGCGGCATCGGGTACGACGACCGGTTGGTCCGCCGCGGCCCCCGTGACGTCGACCAGGCCCAGGCAGCGGTCACCGACCTGCTCGCGGCGGACCCGGCCCTGACTGCGGTG
>JBOHEL010000498.1:0-3884 GCA_050700995.1 Sciscionella sp.
TGACCGGGGCGGAGCCGGCGAAGGCTTTCAGGCCGCGGGCGTCGGCGAACCGGGTGCGGTCGTCCCCGATCTCGGCCAGTACCCGGGCCCCGGTCAGATCGCCCAGGCCGGGGAAGCTGGTGATGGGCGTTGGCGCATTCGGTGTCCAGCGTGGCCAGCAGTGCGCGCGCTTGGCGCCCCATCGCGTCCTCGACCAGCTGCAGATGGTGCAGCTGAGGAACACGCAATGCCTGCTGGATCTGGGTGGCCAGGGCGTCGATGCCGCGTTGCCGCCCGGCCCGACGCAGCGCCGCGGACAGGCGGCTCTTGGAGAGTTTCGCGCCCGCGGCGGGTGCCGGCGCGAGCGCCAGCACGGCACGGGCCTCGGCGCTGGCGAGGTTGGTGGTGCTGCCGCGGGCGAAGGCGACGAGGAAGCCGGGGTAGTACTCGCGCAGCAGCGACCGCAGTTCCTGGGTGGCCTTGGTGCGGCGCCAGACCGCGTCTTGCGCGGCGCGGGCCAGCACCGCGATCGCGCGGGTGAGTTCGCTGTCGGCGGGCAGCGTCCGGTGGGCGTGGGCGTCGGTGCGCAGGATGTTGGCCAGGTTCATCGCATCGACGTGATCGGACTTGGTGCGCGCGACCGAGTGCCGCTCGCGGTAGCGGGCGACCGCCATCGGGTTGATCGCATAGATTGCCCGGCCGGTGGCGCGCAACGCGGCTACCATCAGCCCGCGCGAGGTCTCGATCGCGACCGGAACCGGGTTCTCGCGGCTGTCACCGGCCTCGGCCAGCACCGTGGTCAGCTCGGCGAACCCCGCCGCGTCGTCACTGATCCGCCGCTTGGCGAGCAACGTGCCGTCACCGTCGATGACGGCGATGTCGTGGTGGCCCTCTGCCCAATCGAGCCCGCAGAACACCCGTGGCTGTTCGTTCACCTGGCAATCTCCTTCCGCTCCAGCATCTGCGCTGGTCACAGCCCTGACGAGAACGCGCGGCACCCTAATGATGAGGCTCGATGGCCTTCCCTCCGATTGAGCCGTTCGCGATCCCAGCGATCCGCACGGATCCGGTCTGCACGCCAGAGCTCTAGGCTCTCGGTAAGCGAGGTATCGACCATGCGGACGGGCTGTCACCACGAACATCAACATCGCTGATCAGGACGGTGGTGGTGGCTCGACACGCCGAATTGCGCCGCTCTATCAGCAGAGCTCGCGGCTCCTGGACACGGCAGGCGTCAGGCCGCGCCCCGGGCCACCACCCCTCGTGCGCGACCACGCCTCCCGACCTGCCACCGACCGCAGCCGCCAGACAGGCCAGCCTGGGCGCAACACGAGTACAGAAAGCCAACCGTCACGGCTCCGATCTACGGCAAGACCTCGCAGGTCCTGTGTGACACAGGAATTCACAACGCTCGACTGTTCAGTGAGGTGAACGACCACGGCGACTTCGGCGCCGATCTCGTAGGAGACCTCGACGGGTCAAGGGAAACCAAGACATCCCCGCCGCAGTGGCCGTTCCGATGTCATTAGGGGAAACCCACAGTAACTCCTTGGCGCTGGCATGTGTCTACGAGGGTTGGGCGGTCGACGCCGAGGCAGGGCGGGCAATGGTGGAATCCGGGGAAGTTGCTATTGGGGCTGCTCAGGACTGTGGGGTGGTCGTCCCACTCGCAGGTATAGCGTCGCCGTCGATGGCGGTGCATGTGGTTGTCGACCAACACGATGAGTCAGTGGTCCAGTACGCGGTGCTCACATCGCATCTTCGTAGCGCGCGATGTTCGCGGAGAGACTTCGACGGTCGGCGGGTTCGGGTTGGGTGCTGGCTGCCGTGGCTTGGGCGCCACCTCGGCGGGGTTGGTGGAGATCCACTCCCGCCGCACCGCAGCCGCAAAGACGCCGCTGTAGCGGCTTCGGGTGCTCTCTTCGACCTCGTGGACCGTCAGCCAGTCGTCGACCTGTGTGTGGAAACGGTTCAAGATTCGTCGCGCTCGGCTTCATCGGTCGTGGACGCCGAGAGGTAAAGACGCTTGCCAGCCAGCGGGTCGAGGCCAGCATAGACATTGACCTGCAGCGAGTTCCCGCGCTTGCGGATGGTCCCCTGCTCGCGTCGCTTGCCCTTCGCCTGGCGTGCCATGGCTGCAGGGTACAGCGCCTCCGCAGTCACCTTGACTATCAGAGCACTCGCGTCCGGGTCTCCGAGTTCCGCATAACGCCAGGTCAGAACGGTGGGGCAGGCAGGACTTGAACCTGCGGCCAAGGGATTATGAGTCCCCTGCTCTAACCAACTGAGCTACTGCCCCGAATAGCAACGGAGTCGACCTTAGCGGGCCATGCACGGGCGCGCGAGGCTCCCCCGCTGCGCGATGACGGTGCCATCGGCACGGTCGGCACTCGCTGGCCCCGCAGGCACCGAGACCCACCGTCTGCCCCAGCTACTCGCGCCGAGCGGTGACCTCGCCATCGAGGAAGCTGGCATGCGGGCTGACCCGCAGCGCGCTAGCATCGTTGAGCATTCAACATTACCCGTTCTGCGGAAGGTACCAACGATGACCGCGCCTACCTCTCAGTCGGACCTCACGGGCGACTACAAGCTCGACATCGCCCATACACAGCTGGGGTTTGTCGCCCGGCATGCGATGGTGACCAAGGTCCGAGGAACCTTCAAGGAGTTCGACGGACACCTGCACATAGACGGCGAGGACCCAACAAAATCGACCGGGCAACTCCGCATCGTGGCCAACAGCATCGACACCGGAGTCGCGCAGCGTGACGAGCACCTGCGCAGCAACGACTTCTTCGAGATGGCCGCCTATCCCGAAATCACTTTCACCAGCACGGCTATCGAGCATGTTGACGGCGACAGCTTCCGGGTAACCGGTGATCTGGCCGTCAAAGGAGTCAGCAAACCGGTAACCCTCGATGTCGAGTACACGGGAGCGGCGCTCGACCCGATGGGCAACAATCGAATCGGCTTCGAAGCGATCGCCAAGGTCAACCGAAAGGACTGGGGCATCACCTGGAACGCACCACTGGAGGCAGGCGGTGTGCTGGTCAGCGACAAGATCACCCTGAACATCGATATCTCGGCCATCAAACAGCAGCATGCAGGCTAATCACCGCAGGCAGGGCAAGGCCTCCAGCGCGGATCCGGTCGCCGTGCGTCTGTGCTAGACGCCGGTACGGCCGTCGATGCGCTCGCGGATAAGATCGGCGTGACCACAGTGGCGGGCATACTCGCTGATCATGTGCGTGTAGATCCAGCGCAGGTTGACCTGACCGCCCATGAAGGGGCTAGTGTCGTCGAGCCCGTGGGCAACGCAGTTCTCCCTGCCGCGGTCGATCTCAGCCTGCCAGATGCGCAGCGCCGTCGCGTAGGTGGCTCCCTCAGCGAGGTCGAAGCCACCGTCGTTGGTCCCGGGTTCGGCATCGGGTGTGAAGATCGGAGGGATGTCCTCCTGAGCGAGAACCCGGCGCAACCAGTTCCGCTCGACCTCCGCCATGTGCTGGACGAGGCCGAGCAGGGTGATCGGCGAGGGCGCCACGGATGCGTCTCGGAAGTGATCCTCTTCAAGACTGTCACACTTCTGGAGGAGGGTGGTGCGATAGAAGTCGAGCCAGCTCTCCAAGGAGGTCCGCTCATCGGCTTCCATCGGTGGCATGACACGTTCCGGAGCGCTCATGGTCGTCATCCTTGCATGGCGGACGGGTGCGTCTCCGCGTGGTGCGGATAGCTACACACACACTCGGGTGCCGAACAAGCAGATGGTCGACGCACTGTCCAAAATCGCGGAAACCAGTGAACCGTTTGTGGACCTTTGATCTTGTCGTTATCCATTGAGGACGGTGATCAAGGCTGTGACCAGAAGCGGAGCTCCCCCAGTTGGACTCGAACCAACAACCCTCCGG
>JBOHEL010000499.1:0-3869 GCA_050700995.1 Sciscionella sp.
GCGTAGGGGCGCTGACGCTGGCCGCCACCGGTAGCGGCGTCAAGGCCGCGACCGGTGGCGGTAGTGGCGCGGTGAGTCTCGCGGCGGCAGCGACAGGTCTCGCGGCGCGGTCGGGAACCGGCTCGGCCGCGCTGGCGCTCACCGCAGGTGCGACGGGCACCAAGCACACCTCCGGCACCGACACGGGCAACCTGACCCTCGCCGCGTCGGCCACAGGTGCATCTCAGCGGAGCGGAACCAGCAGCGCAGCACTCACCCTGACGGCGAGCGCACCGGCGGGAGGCAGTGGCCTGTCCGGCACCGGCACCGCCGCCATCACCCTGACCGCCGACTCCACAGGAACCGCGCACCGGGTCGGCACCGGCACAGCCGCGCTGCACCTGTCCGCGACCGGCGGCACAGCCACACCCGCCCGCGACGTGGACATCACCATCGGACCATCCACCCCGATCAACGTCCTGGCCGTCGGCGACAACCAGCTCGGCGTGGCCGTCGGCGACACCGCAGCCACCGGCACCATCATCACGGCCGGGGCCAGCACCCAGACCTGGGCCATCAGCGACAACGAGGTCGGCCTGACGGTCGGCGCCAGCACCCTCTAGGAGGCCACCATGGCAGTGTCGCTGTACCACACCGGCACCGAGTACGTGCTCAACCAGATCACCTTCACCCGCGGCAGTCTCGCCGACGTGGTGACCGTCGGCGTCTACCACTCGACCACGCCGACCATCGTGCCCGCCGTCACCGACTTCACGACCGTCACCCTCGCCGACGGCACCGCCACGCCACCGAACGCGTTGGCCATCGCGGGCCAGATCGACGTGGTGTCACTCATCGGCCCGAAAACCGGTGCCGACCTCGCCATGGCCACACCCGGCGACTACCAGCGTTTCGTGCTCGTCTCCACCGCGAAAGAAGACATCATCCGCAAAGTCGACGTAATCACGGTGCTGTGATGGGACCCCAAGCCGAGCTACAAGCCACCATCCGCGACGGCTGGCTCATCACGCCCTACGCCGGTCACGACCTGGCGCAGGTGCACATCGCGGTCTCCGGCGCCGAAGGATGGCACCCCGCCTACCTTGACTGGTCCGACGGTGCGCGCGTCGCCAAGATCCGCCCCGTCGGCCACGGCCGGGTGTGGCTGCGCGTCGACGGTGAAGTGACCGCCGTCGGATACGTCTAGACCCCCTGATCTGCCGCCGCATCTCGGCGGCAGCACCGCGCCCCCGCGCTCCCTGGTCGTGCAGCCAGGTCGAGTGCGGGGCGCTTTGGTGTGTCAGTTCGAAGATTTCGCCGTGTCGCGGTGTGGAACAGGCCGACCATTTCCGAGCCTCCTCGGAAAAGTCCGGTGACCGTCCACGCTAGCGGCGGTCGTCGCGGATCTGGTAGACCCGCTCCCGGCTCACCATGGCCGTTTCCAGCCTCCAGTGAGTTTCGCGCCCAAGCGTTGCCGTCTGCCCTTACCGTCGCACCCGGCGCACTTGCGGAACGACTTCCCGTTCGGACTGCGGTGCTTCCCAGCCCCTTTGCAACGGTCACACGCGGCCCACGGCCACACTGCGCACGACACCAGGTAGGCCGCGATCGCAACCAGGATGATCAGCACGACAGTGACGTTCACGGGGTCCCCAGCGGATGAAATCGCGGATGAAATCGCGGCGAGCGGATGTAATCCGTCACTCTCGGTTCATTCGCCGTCTGACCTGCGACGAATGAAGCGAATGACATGGCACGAGGACCGCTGAGACGCCGCCTGCAGCCCTTTTGGGGCGCTCCGGTGCACGCCTGTCGCCGTGTCATTCTTCGTCCGCTCTGCGGCCGATCGCCTCACGCACGGCATCCCGGTCGACGGGGTAGCGGTGATCCGTCGACGGCACCCGCACACCCAGCTCGGCGAGCTGCATCCGCAGCTGCTTGCCCGTCAGCGACCGGTACGCGGCCCAGCGCGGCGCCAACCGGTGCAGCAGGGCGGGCACTTTCGCCGCCGGGATCGGCTCGTCACTCAACACGCTGTCGAGGTCGTCGAGCAGGTCGCGCTCCGTTTCGTGGTCGGTGCGGGCCACGACCGCCCCGTGCTCGGCGAACCGCCGCATCGCACGATGCGCCAGGGCGGGAAGGTCCGCGCCCCCGACGAAGTGGGCCAGCACCATCGACCAGTCCACATCGGGCACCACACCCACAGTCAGGGCCTTACCGCGGTCACCCGGTGCGTGCTCCGAACCGGGCCGCAACTCGGTCGCGCTGACCCCCTGCCGGTACTTGCCCGAGCCCAACAGCGCGTCGTTGCCCACCTGGTCCACCACAGAGAAAGCGACGCGGCACACGGTCTCGCGGGTGACCGCCTTCGGGATGCTCGTCGCAGTCGGGGACTGCGTCGCGAGCACGACAATCACCCCGTACTTTCGGGCCTGCTTGATCACATCCTCGGCGACCTCGCCAGCCTCTTTCCCGTACTCGCGGTGCTGAAACAGCCGGTGCACCTCGTCGAACACGCAGAGCAGCGGGTGAAACCCCGCCTTCGCCGCCGTCTCCGCGCCACACTCCCGCATCACATGACCCCGGTGCGCGATCTCGGCGAGCAGGTCACGAAAGGCCTGCATCGCCGCCTGCGCCACCTCGTTGCCCATTCCCACCTCATACCGGGTGAAACGCTCCTGCAGCGGGTCGAAGTCTGGATTGTCCGCCAGTACGTACACCCAGATCTCGGCGGTCGGATCGAGACATGCCCCGATCACCAGCAGCCGCGCGAACGTCGACTTGCCTTGGCCCGGCCTGCCGCCGATCAGCCAGCTTGTGCCGTCGATGGGGGCGATGACTTGAGTGCCGCGCATTGTGATCCCTACCGGCACCCCGGCGAACACCTCGACTGGCGCCTGCAACTCCAGCCACGGCCACGGGCCTGCCCCCGTGTCGAGCGCGCCATGATCGGCCACCCACAGGTCAAGCAGACCCTCATCTGGGCCGGTCGATGGCCAGGTCTCCACGGCAGAGCGGGATAGGTTCGCCGCCAGCCGCTTCTTCTGCCGGATCACATCGGCAGCGGTCACGCCAGCGGGGAGTCGCACCTGCGCCGTCACACCCAGACCGTCGGTGGCGGGCATCGATGTGTAGGTCAGCATGCCGCCGTCCTTGAAGTAGCGAGCCATCGGCGCGATCCCCAGGTGCTGCAGGGCGTGCGCGATGGCGCGCTCGTCGACGACCAGCTCCTCGCTGCCCTGCTGATTGACCTGCAGCCACCCAGGGACCCTTCCGGCGTGCCGCCCGATCCACCAGAACGTGAGCACCGCGACCCACGGGGCGGCCAACACCAACGGCCCCCACGCCACCGCGACCGCCACGATGATGCCGTGGATCAGGGAGATCGCGGCATTGAACGGCGCCAGGAACTGGGACGGGTCGTGACTCGCGGCCATCAGCACCAGGCCGATCACCAGTAGCACCGCCGCGATCGACGCCGCGACGATCGCACCGGCGCGCGCCAGCTTGCCGGGCGCCTCCAACCAGTCCATCGCACGCTCGTGCCGGGCTTTCTTCGCAGCCTGCGCGCGGGTCTCCCAGTCTGCGACCCGCTCATAGTCGCCCGCTGCCTCCGCTGCCCGCATCATGCGTTCATAGCGGCTGTTGGTCTTCGCCTCCCACACGCGCAGCCCCACCACCCACATGCCCGCTGGCACGTACAGCACGTGGCGCAGCGCGGCCTTACCTGTGGTGCGGGTGGTCTCGTGCGTGGCGACGGTGCGGGCCACCACCACCACCGGCAACGCTTGTACACGCTGCACGGCACGCCGCGTCTTCGACGCCTGATACTCGGCCTCGTCCACGATCTCCGCGTCGAACACCTGCTCGACCGGCGGGTTCAGGCGGAA
>JBOHEL010000500.1:0-3847 GCA_050700995.1 Sciscionella sp.
ACTCGGTGCCGTGCTCGGGGGTCACCGCGATGCCGAGCGACAACGTGCAGCCAGTGACGACGGCGCACGCACCACCGGCAGGCTTCGTTACCTCGACATGGAGCGTCTCGACGGCGTGGCGCAACCGCTCGGCGAGCGCGGCGGCCTCATCGCTGCTGGTACCCGGGAGCACGAACGCGATCTCCTCGCCGCCCCACCGACAGAGCAGGTCCGCGGACCTGGTGTGTGCGCGCAGCGTGCGGGCGACCGCGACCAGCACGATGTCCGCACCGAAATGACCGAGCCGGGTGTTCCAATCCTTGAAATGATCCAGGTCGGCCATCAACACCGCGGTCGAAGCACCGCCCGCTTGGTCGGTCACCAGTGCCAGCTCCGCCTCCGGACGGAAGCCCCTGCGATTGGGCAGCCCGGTCAGCGTGTCGTGCAGTGCGTCGACCTGGAGCTGTTCCCGCTCGTCCTCCAGCTGCGCCATGCGTTGCTCCGAACGGGTGTTACGGATCGCCACCAGCACCATCGCGATCAGGGCGATCGGCGCGAAAGCGGTCACGATGGCCGCGAACACCGCGAGCAGCAAGGTGTAGCCGATCAGCATGTTGTCGGCCTGCGTGCCGATCATGTCGACCGGCGACCAGTGACCGCTCACCAGCGCTCGCGCGACACCGACCAGCAACGCTTGCACCGCGAAGTACACGCAGAGCGCTGCGGCCACGCCGCAGGCCGCGCCGAGGGCAGACACATGCGGGATACCCGCCAACAAACCGGCTGCGGGAGTGGCGCCGCCCACGAGATGCACACCAAGCGCCGACAGTGCGATCGAGCAGGTGGAGAACAGCCAGCGGGAAGGCGGCCTGCGCGCGATGAGGTAACGCTGCGTTCTGACGGACACGACCAGTGCCGCGACGAGCACGATCGGCAGCACCAGCGCCGCGCTGAACAGCCAGATACTCGTTTGGTCGACGTGCTCGACCTGGCCGACTTGCAGGCGCGCGCCCCTGCGGCGCTCCTCGGAGGGTTTGGTGGCCGCGATGTGTACTGCCGAGCAGACAACCAACGCAGCGAAGATGAGCAGTGAGTACCTGCCTGGAGCAGGCTCGCCTAGGCTCACCATGACGAACGCCGCTATCGTGCAGACTTCCCAGCCGAGCAGCCACGCCACCGCTTGGGCGGGCATCGTCCAGAGCTGCCACTTGCGGGGATGAAAATTGCTCTTGTTGGCGCCGCGCGCTGCGCCCGCAGACCTTGGCACACTGAAGCTGGGCATTACCAAATTACCCCGTTCGAGTGGAATGAGGCCACTATGGGTGCCGCTGCGTGACGGCGTACCCAAGATTGCGTCGGCCAGGGAGGTGAGAGCAGTGCAAGAAGGTGACCGCGACTTCTGATACTCGTGGCACGCGCCGGAGCCCATGCGCATGGGCAAAGGTCAGGTGACATGGTGACCATCCCTTCCGACCTGCCCAGAGAGGGGGCGACGACGATGTACGGCGATCGTGACTTCTGATTCACCCAGTGTGCCTGCCGACGCAGGTGTTCGTCATCCCGCCGAGGAGGTGATCTGTTCATGCGGGCGACCACGAATTCTGACACTCTGTGTTCATGCGATGCCCGCCGCCGTTGAGGTGCGGCTACGCTGCCACGACCTTGCGGCCGCCCCCGCGCAGGCTGCGGCGACGAGGCCTGCCAGGCCGACCGCGAGGGCGCCGGAGTCCAACCATTGCGCGAGCGCGCCCGCGAGCAGGGCCGCCGCGCCCTGACCCGCGCGCAAGGCTGTGCGTATCCACCCGGTGACGGCACCGAGGACTTCGTCAGGGGCGAGTTCGACAACTTCGCCTCGGAGCAACGGTAGGTAACTGGCGCCCGCTCCCGACACCGCGAGCAGCGCGCCGATCGCGATCGGCCCAGGGCGTAGCACGAAGGGCACCAGCGCCAGCAGTGACAGCATGGCGAGCGCGCCGATCAGCCCGCGCTGCCGCGCGGGCGAGCAGTACCGGTCGACCACGCGCGCGGCCACCAGGAAGCCGACCGAGTCGGCGGCGAGCAGTGGCCCGACCACCCAGTTGGGGGCGCCTGCCTCGCGCGTGAGTGGCACGATAACGGCATCCGGCAAGATCGTCATCGACCCCGCGAGCGCGAGCCATGTCAGTGCTCGCAGGCGACGGTCGCCTTGGATGATGCGCAGCCCGCAACGACGGCCGTCGTTGCGGGCGACCCGCGCGGGCGCGGGCTTGCGCGTTACCCCGAAGCGCACCAGTGCGGCGGCCAGCGCAAAGCTCACGGCGTCCAGCACGACTGCGGTGCTCGGACCGACGAGGCCGACTATGGCTGCCGCGCCGCCGAGGCCGACAAGCTGTCCGGCCTCCCGGATCATGGTGAGCCTCACCTGACCCGACTTGACCATGCCGCGATCCAGTACGTCGCGCACGACCGCGGCCTGAGCCGCCTTGTACGGGGCCTGGCCTGCGGCGATCATGGCGACCAGCACGGCGATCGCCGCGATGGGCAGGCCTGGCACCGCGCGGGTAGCGGCCAGCGCTGCCTGCACGGCCGCGCAGGTCACCATCACGGTGCGGCGTGGGAAGCGGTCGGCGAGCGGTGCGAGCAGCGGGCCCGCCAGCAGGTCGGGCAGCAGGGTCATCGCGAAGGTGATCGCGGTGAGGGCGGCGGAATGCGTGCGCTGATACACCAGCACGGAGATGCCGACCTTGGCGAGCTGATCGCCGAGCACGGAGGCACCTTCGGCTGCCAAAAGCCGACGGAACTGCCCGTGCGCCGTGGTCACGCCCGACAAATTCCAACCCCCATGCCTGCGCCGGTCGCCGTGCCGCGGCGTTCGTTACCGTCGCGGGCTGCCTGAGGTGTCGACGCTAGCGTCGATACCGGCCTGTGTGGCAGGTACGCGTCGATAGTGCCCAAACGGAGCAATGACATTACACATCGTCATGACCAATGGTGTCAGGCCGGACGGAATCGGCGTGCCCGCGTCCGGCGCTTCGGCGGGCTGAGGGGCAGAGCGTCCCCGGCGGCGAGTGCGCTGATCGAGTCGTTGAGCTTGCCGAGCATCTTCGACAGCGTACGGCGCTCGTGCGCGCTCCATCCCTCGGTGAGCTTGGCGACGTTGTCCCGCCTGCGCGCGCGGTACTCCGCCATTCGTGCGACGCCCTGCTTCGTCGGCCGGATTATGCTGCACCGGCGGTCTTCCGGGTCGGTTGCCCGTTGCACGAGCCCCGCGTCCTGCATGGTGGCGACCTGCCTTGTCACCGTCGAGCCGTCGAGACCGACGGCCTCGGCAAGGCCGTTGATCGTCGTGGGTCCTACCGTTTCAAGGGTGCGTAACAGCAGGTAACCAGCCCGATCCATGCCCCAGTCGCGTTCGTGGCGTTCCGTGAGCAGCGCGAAGTTGCGGACGAGGATCATCATCTGGGTCTCCAGCGCCGCGACCGGGTCGGCGGTCGCCGGAGTCAATGGCTTGCCATGGGGCACCATCGCTGACCGACCTCCAGATGTTTCGCCTTATCGCCCGTGCGTGTATCGTACAGCCATATTGTCTGTAGGGGGCAGGTGTTTGGCCTGATGGCAGGTGGGGTGATCACGACTGGCTCCCCTACCGGCAGGCACGCCGGGACAGGTGTTCGGAAGGGAGTAGCCGTGAACCCGCATGGATCGGTGTGCTGAAATCCATACGAATATGCACAGAGTGAAGTGTAATATAAATCTAGGCCGTGCCGTCGCTCGGGTTTTGCAACGGCACGACGAACAACGACAACGGCACTTTCACAGTGACATTGGAACAGTTTTGTGTATTCGTCTCTCGGGGTGAGGGGAGTGCTTGTGGCTTCGCCCGTTGGAG
>JBOHEL010000501.1:0-3835 GCA_050700995.1 Sciscionella sp.
ATCAAGCCGAACACGACAGGCTCAATAAGCCCGAATACCAACATTTTAGGAATGGTTTTCACGCATCCTCCTTACCGTCCGTCCGGTACCGCACGCTTACAGCGCACATCGCGGAGCCGGAAAGCTGCTATTCCCAGCGCTACCAGCGCAGCATCGATTGCCAGCAGCCACAACAGCGGCGCAGAGCTGAAACTACCGCCGCCTACCCGGAGAATGTGCGCGAATGGTCAAAGGTCGAGCAACCACTGCGGCAATCCTGACAACGAACCGAGGAGGTACACAGCGCCAGCACTCGGTGCAGGAGGTGTTGCTGTTGCACAATTCCGAGGATTTCCAGCCCTTGAGCCGAGCCGCGGGTCCTTCGCGCCGACCGACCGATTCCGTGCTGCGGTGAAAGAAGCGAAAATCGGCCCTCGACAACGACATCCCGCACGTCTCGGCGCCGATCATCATCAAATACGTCACCGACTTGCAACTGCTCGGACTGCTCTAACCCGCTTGAGGCGGAACCGGGCTGCGGTGGCGCGTCCTACAGGGTGCGAGCCAGACGGTCCGCGAGCAATCCGGCGAACTTCGCCGGGTCCTCGGGCACGTCGCCTTCAGCGAGAAGAGCTGTGCCGTAGAGCAATTCGGCGGTTTCACCGAGGCCGGCGAGCTCTGAATCGTCACCACCCGCTTTGTGCGCCTGCTGCAGCCCGGTGACGAGCGGATGCTTCGGGTTGAGTTCGAGAATCCGCTTCCCGACCGGAACCACCTGTCCGGAAGCCCGGTACATGCGCGCGAGCGCCGGTGTCATGCCGAAGGTGGGGGTTATCAGGCAGGCCGGCGACTCGGTCAGCCGCGTGGACAATCGCACTTCCGCGACATGATCACTCAAGGTCTCCTTCAACCAGGCCAGCAGATCAGCGAACTCCTTCTGCTGCTCCTCTTGCTCGGCCTCGCTCTTTTCTTCCTCGGAGTCGAGGTCCACCTCGCCCTTGGCTACCGATTGCAGCGGCTTGTCGTCGAACTGAGGCACGGAGCCCACCCAGATCTCGTCGACTGGGTCGGTGAGCAGCAGTACCTCATAGCCCTTGGCCTTGAACGCCTCCAGGTGCGGCGACTTCAGAAGTTGCTCACGCGACTCGCCGGTCGCGTAGAAGATCTGCTCCTGACCGCTCTTCATGCGCTCGACATACTCGGCCAGGGTGGTGGGTTCCTCGTCGCTGTGTGTCGAGGCAAACGAGGAAATACGGAGCAGCGTGTCCTGGTTGTCGAAGTCCGACATCAGGCCCTCTTTGAGGACCCTGCCAAACTGGGTCCAGAACGTGCGGTAGTCCTCCGGCCGCTCGGACTGCAGATCCGTGATCGCCGAGAGGACCTTTTTGGTCAGACGGCGACGGATCGCCTGGATCTGCCGATCCTGCTGCAAAATTTCGCGGGAAACGTTAAGCGACAAATCCTCTGCGTCGACGACCCCCTTGACAAAGCGCAGGTAGTGCGGCATGACCTGGTCGCAGTCGCCCATGATGAACACACGCTTGACATATAGCTGCACTCCGACCTTGGCGTCCCGGTTGAACAGGTCGAACGGGGCGTGCGACGGGATGAACAGCAGGGCCTGGTATTCGAAAGTGCCCTCGGCCTTCATCGCGATGATCTCAAGCGGGTCGTCCCAGGCGTGAGCGATGTGCTTGTAGAACTCCTTGTACTCGTCGTCGGAGACCTCGTCTTTGGACTTGGCCCACAGTGCCTTCATCGAGTTGATGGTCTGGGTTTCGATGGTGACTTGCTCTTCGCCACCCTCCGCAGCACCTTCCTCGGGGGCCGGGGTACGTCGCTCGACCTCCATCCGGATGGGCCAGGCGATGAAGTCGGAGTACTTCTTGACCAGCTCCCTGATCTTCCACTCCGAGGTGTAGTCGTGCAGCCCGTCCTCGGCATCTTCGGGCTTAACGTGCAGCGTCACGGATGTTCCGAGCGGAGCATCGTCGACGGATTCGATGGTGTAGGTGGCCTCACCGCTCGACTCCCACCGGGTGGCCTCACTCTCGCCGGCCTTGCGCGTGAGCAGCTCGACCGTGTCGGCCACCATGAAGGTCGAATAGAAACCGATGCCGAACTGACCGATCAGTTCCTCCGACGCGGCTGTGTTTTTAGCGGTCTGGGTCTCCCGCAACTTCTGACGCAGCTCGGCGGTACCCGACTTGGCGAGAGTGCCGATCAAATCCACCACCTCCTCGTGCGTCATACCGATGCCGTTGTCGCGAACGGTCAGCGTGCGTGCATGCTCGTCCACCTCGATCTCGATGTGCAGATCGGAGGTGTCGACGTCTAGGTCCTTGTTCCGTAACGCTTCCAGCCGCAGCTTGTCCAGTGCATCGGAGGCGTTCGAGATCAACTCCCGCAGAAACGAATCTTTGTTGGAGTAGACCGAGTGGACCAGCAAATCCAACAGTTGGCGTGCCTCCGCCTGAAACTCCAACTGCTCGACATGGGCACTCATGTGATTCCCCTCCACAACGTGACCTTCGAACTTACAGATACCCGCAAAGATAATACGGAGAAGCGCGTGATGAATTAACTCCCGGAGCAACTCCAGGCGCCCAGCAGGACCTCAAGAAACTGTGGGATCGAGTTCGAGCATTCGGATGTCGGCAGGCCGCCCGAGTCGGCTGACTAATACTGCGACCGTGGCCGGCCGGACCGCGTCTGTGCGGTCAGGCCGAGTCTCTCGATTGACTCGTCAGTCAAGAGCTCTTTAGTGTGCCGATATGGCGGACGGCGCGGCGGCGCAGGCGTTGGTGCTGGAAGCGCCGCGCCGCCTGGTCGTCCGGGAGCTTCCGCTCCCGAACCTCGGCGACGACGATGCCCTGGTTCGGGTAGCGGCCTGCGGACTGTGCGGGACCGACGATGAGCAGTACACCGGCGAGCTCGCGGGTGGGTTTGCGTTCGTTCCCGGTCACGAGACCGTGCCGGCAATGCTCCAACAACACCACCTGCTGAGCGCGTGTTGGCAGCAACCGGAACCGAGACATATCCGCAATGTAGCGACCGCCACTGACACCAATGGGAATCGCACGCCAGCCTATGTCGGTATCGGCTTTCCTCCCCGGTATAAGTGCCCGGGTATCCCGCCGAAGGAGTTCAGATGACCGAACCCATGAGAGAGGCCCGCATACCCCTTCTGCCGGTTGACGAGGCCAAGGCCGCCGCCGACGAAGCCGGCGTGCCCAATTACATGGCCGAGCTCGCCATCTTCCAGGTGCTGTTGAACCATCCAACCCTGGCCTGCGCCCTTAACGATCTGCTCGCCACCATGTTGTGGCATGGCGCCCTCGACCCGCGGTTGCGCGAGCTGGTGATCATGCGCATCGGCTGGCTCACCGTCTCGGATTACGAATGGACACAGCATTGGCGGGTCGCGCAGGGTCTCGGGGTAACAGCCGACGATCTGCTTGGCGTCCGTGATTGGCATGCCTACGACGCGTTCGGGCCCGCGGAGCGGGCGGTGCTGGCGGCCACCGACGACGTCGTGCGCGACGGCGCCGTGAGCGCCGAAAGCTGGGCGGCCTGCGAGCGCGAGTTCGGCGCCGACCAAGCAGTGCTGATCGAGCTTGTCACCGCGATCAGCGCATGGCGCATGGTCGCGTCGATCCTGGAAAGCCTGCAGGTTCCGTTGGAGGACGGCGTATCGAGCTGGCCGCCGGACGGCCGGCCGCCGGCGTAACGCCGTCACACGGTCTCGGGCCAGCTACCGATCAAACCGTCGAACACGAGATCGGTTTGTGGAAAATCGTCACCCACGCACAACAGCGATTCGTTGGCTAGGCGTGCGACCGCATAGGTCATGCAA
>JBOHEL010000502.1:0-3824 GCA_050700995.1 Sciscionella sp.
CTGGCGCCGGATGCCGGCTGATCAGCCGTTTTCGGCGATATCGGCGAGCACGGCCGCGATGGTGCGTACCGGCACTCCGGTGCCGCCCTTCGCGGTGTATCCCCATGGCGAGCCGGTGTGATACGCAGGGCCCGCGACGTCGATGTGCGCCCATTGCACACCATCGGCGACGAACTCGCGCAGGAAGATGCCAGCCACCAGCATGCCACCCCATCGCTGGCCTGTGACGTTCGCGATATCGGCCAGCCTGGAGTCCAGCTCGGCGCGGAGTTCCTCGGGAAGCGGCATCGCCCAGCCGCCCTCGCCCACGGATCGTGCGGTCGCCGCGACCCGGTCCCTGAAGTCGTCGGAACCCATCACACCGGCCGTCCGCTTGCCGAGCGCGACTACCTGCGCGCCGGTGAGCGTGGCGGTCTCGATCAGATAGTCCGGGCCGTCCTCGCAGGCCCGTGCGATGGCGTCGGCGAGGATCAGCCTGCCCTCGGCGTCGGTGTTGAGCACCTCGACTGTCTTGCCCGAGTACATGTGCAGCACGTCACCCGGCCGGTATGCGGTTGCCGACGGCATATTCTCGGCCATCGGCACGGTGGCGGTGATCTCCAGCGGGTACTTCAACGCAGCGGCGAGCGCCATGGTCGCCACCACGGCGGCCGCGCCGCTCATATCGGAGGTCATATCCTCCATGTTGGGTGCGGGCTTCAGCGAGATGCCGCCGGTGTCGAACGTGATGCCCTTGCCGACCAGCGCAACCTTCTTCCGCGCCTTCGGGCCGCGGTACCGCAGCCGGATCACCCTCGGCGGCCGGGACGACCCGCAGCCGACGCCAAGCACACCGCCGTAACCCGCCTTGCGCAGCGCCTTCTCGTCGAGCACCTCGACCTCGATGCCTGCGTGCTTGCCAAGCGCGGCGGCCCTGTCGGCGAACGCGGCTGGGAAGAGGTCGTTGGGCGGGGTGTTGATCAGGTCGCGAGCCGTGCACACCGCGTGGCCGATCGCGGCTGCCGCCTTCAGATCGGCGCGATGCGCCTTGCCGTTCCCGTGGTCCGGAGCGACCAGTTCCACCCTGCCGACCGGAGCATCCTGCGCGTCCGAGCGGTATTCCGAGAAGGAGTAGGCGCCCATGATCGTGCCCTCGGCGGCGGCAGCGAGATGCAGGGTGGAGAGGACCGTAGCGGCGCGCTTCGTGCCGGCAAGGGCACGGGCGGCGGCACCCGATGCCCTGCGGATCGCTTCGGGGCTCACCGCACCGTCCGCCTCCGCTTTGCCAACCCCCGCCGCCAGCAGTACCGACGCGGGCAGTTTTCCGAACGTCGGCACCTTGACCACCTCGTCGGCCTTGCCGGTGGCATGCAGCATGCGCAGCACCGCGAGGAGCTCACCGTCCAGTGCGCTCGCCAGCGCCGCGGCTCCCGGCGCCAGCTGGACACCGTCCTCACCGGCGATCGTGCCGAACACGATGGCGTCGGTGACCAGCGTGGCGGGATCGCTGTCGGTGATGGCGAGTTTCGGTGCGGTCACTGCTCACTCCTTGTGGGGGTTGATCGGTGCGCCTGATGCTAACCAGTGGCGGTCTCGGTGCGGTGCGCGCCGTCTGCCACCGTGTTGTGGGTGAGGTGGGCCGTGATGAGGGGGTCGCCCTCGGCGACGCTGGATTCGCTCGGTCCGGCACTCGGCGCCGGGGCCTTCCTTGGCGTGGCTCCTGCGGCGGGCGTGACCGGGTGGTGGTTGCCGGTTGCCGTGGTACTCGCTGGGCTGGTCGCCGCCTTGGCGGGCACGGCGCGACCGCTGCCGCATCGGGCGGCACCGGTCGCGCTGCCCGGCAGGGTGCTGGCAGCCGCGGCCGTCGCCCGGTGTCTCGGGGATTATCTGGTGCCGAGCCGTCCGCTGTACCCGGCCGTGCTGCTGCTGGTGTTGGTGGCGGCGGGTGCTGCGGCCGCAGGCGTGCGCGTGCCCGTTGCGCTGCGCCGTGCGGCTGCCGGTGTGGTCCTTGCGGTGCTCGGGCTGGTTGTCATCTCCTGCTTCGCGATCGCCTCGCCGGGAAATCCGCCGGTCGCCGGTGACCTGCCCGGCGCCGACGATCTCGCGGCGTTGCCAACCGCCGCCGCGATCATGGTGTTCGGCTTCGGCGGCAGCCGCTCCGGCGGCAAGCGTTCAGCCGCCACGCTCGCGGCACCGGTGGTCGTGTGCCTGGTGCTGCTTCTGGTCGCACTCGCGACGTTGCGACAGCTGGGGCCGGGCAGGTTGGCGATCTCACGCGCGCCGCTCGCGGACGCGCTGAGCGCCGCGGGGGGTGCCGCACTGGTACCGCTGGTGTTGCTTGGCGTGATCGTCGCGATGCTCGCCGTCGGGCTCGGCGCGATGGAGGCCGTGGCCGCGACCCTGCCGAAGCCGCGAGCGGCGCGCTCGATCGGCTGCCTGGCCGCCTGCGCGCTCGCCGTCGTCGCAGCCTGGTTGCTGACCCCGACGCTCGCGATCGCGACAGCGGGGGGCTGTCTGCTGCTGGAATGGCTGCTTGCGCACGTACTGGTTCTCGTGCGGCAGAAAGGAAAGCCCACGTCCACGACGCTGCTGACAGCGGCAGGAACGGTGGCCTGCGCGGTGCTGTTCGCGGCGCTGCCCGTGCGCGGCATGGTGGGGGCCGCGGTGCTGTGCGCACTCGCGCTTGGGATCGCCTGGCTCGTGTCCGCGCGCGTTCGCCGGTAGCCTCAGCGCACGTGACCGAATCAACGACCCCTGCGACCACCGACAGCGCCACCGGCGAACCGCTCTACCGCAGCGCACTGCACGATGCGCATACCACGCTGGACGCTGCGTTCGCGCCCTTCGGCGGCTGGGAGATGCCGCTGCGGTACGCCGGGGGTGGCATCGTCGCCGAGCACACGGCGGTGCGCGACTCGGTGGGGCTCTTCGACGTCTCGCATCTCGGCAAGGCGGATATCGCGGGCCACGGTGCCTCGGTCTTCGTGAACTCCTGCTTCACCGCGGACCTGCGCAGGGTCGAACCGGGCAAGGCGCAGTACACCATGTGCTGCGACGACTCCGGCGGTGTCGTTGACGACCTGATCGCCTACCTGATCGGCGACGACGAGGTGTTCTGCGTGCCCAATGCCGCGAACACCTCAGGCGTCGTCGAAAAGCTCGCGGCGGCCGCCCCAGCCGGGATCACGGTCACCCCGCAGCACCGCGATTTCGCGATCCTCGCGGTACAGGGCCCGAAGTCGCCGGAGGTGCTCGCCGAACTGGGGCTGCCAACCGGGCTGGAGTACATGTCCTTCGCTGAGGCGGAATGGCGAGGCAGGCCACTGCGGGTCTGCCGCACCGGCTACACCGGCGAGCGTGGTTACGAGTTGCTGCCGCGCTGGGGTGATGCGCTGACGCTGTGGGACGCGCTGCTCGACGCGGTACAGGCCCACGGCGGGCTGCCCTGCGGCCTCGGGGCCAGGGACACGCTGCGCACCGAGGCAGGCTATTCGCTGCACGGACATGAGCTCTCGGAGTCGATCACGCCGTTACAGGCCTCTTCGAGCTGGGCGGTCGGTTGGAAGAAGCCGGCTTTCTGGGGAAGGGAGGCGCTGCTGGCGGAAAGGGAGCGCGGGCCGCGCCGGCGCTCGCGTGGCCTGCTCGCGCTGGATCGGGGCGTGCCGAGGGCGGGCATGGCGGTGCTCGACAGTGCGGGTGGCCAGCTCGGCGAGACCACCTCCGGTACTTTCTCCCCGACGTTGAAACGTGGCATCGCGCTCGCACTGCTGGATTCGGCGGTGTCGCTGGGGGATGAGGTGCTGCTTGATGTTCGCGGCCGATCGCTGCGCTGCGAAGTCGTGAAG
>JBOHEL010000503.1:0-3812 GCA_050700995.1 Sciscionella sp.
GCGATGCCGACTACCGGCTCAGCAATCGCGGTCATCGGGGCTCACCCATCGTGACGTCAGCGATCAGTTCGGCGATCGCGCCGCACGGGTAGACGAGCGCGGGGCCGTTCGGGTCCCGGGAGTTGCGGATGGCCATTGCCCCACCGCTCACAGGCGCGAGCTCAACGCAATTGCCGATAGCACCACTGTGCGAACTCTTCCGCCAGGATGCTCCGGGGAGCATTCCAGCAGCTATGCCATTGCGGGGTTTGTTCGCCATGATCGCAACCTTCCTGCCCATCTACCACACGCATCTGCACGTGCATTCACTTCGTGCTCGACGGTAGCACGACTTGGTGCAGCAGTAAATGCACGTGCAGATGAAATTCCTAACGCGTGCGCACTTGAGATGTAACGACCGACTTTGCGACAGCGATAAACCGCCCTCACCACGAACTGGGATGCGTCTGCTGAGGGTGCGGTGAAGCGGGCTAGGGCCTGCTCAGAACTCGGCGCGCCTCTTGGTGAGCAGTTGCCTGGTGTGGTCAGGCGTCTCCGCGTCCACCGTCAACCGGTCGGTGACCCGGCTGTACAGCTCGATCTCCTCCGGTTTGTCCAGGTAGAACGCGCCGCCGAGGTGCTCAAGGTAGACAAGGTCAGGGAGTTCAGGCTCGCCGAAGCGGAGCATCGTGAACGCGCCCTCGGCCGCGTAGCCACTGCGCAAGTACGGCACGACCTGCACCGTGATGTTGGGCTGCTTGGTCATCTCAAGCAAGTAGTCGAGCTGCCGCGCCATCACATTCCTGCCCCCGATCGGGCGGTGCAGCACGGACTCGTCAACCACCGCCCACAGCCGTGGTGGGTTCGCCCCACCGAGCAGCTTCTGGCGCCGAATCCGCAAGGCCACCCGCCGATCCACCTCATCGCTTGCCGACTTGGGCCTGCCGTGAGTAGCGATCGCCCTCGCGTAATCCTCCGTCTGCAGTAGACCCGGCACGAATTGCAGCTCGTAGGTCTGGATACGGGAAGCCGACTCCTCCAAGCCCACGTAATCCTGGAACCAGGTGGGCATCAGGTCGGTGTAGCGGTACCACCAGCCGGGCTCGTTGGAGCGCCTGACCATATCGACGAAGAGTTCCCTCGCCTTGGTGTCGACCAGGTTGTACATGGTCAGCAGGTCGGTCACGTCGCGTTCCTTGAAGCTGACCCTGCCGAGCTCCATCCGGCTGATCTTGGATTCGGAGCCACGTATCGCGTAGCCTGCCTCGGCGCGGGAGATCTCGGCCTGCTCACGCAATCTGCGGAGCTGGGTACCGAGCACGATCCGGCGAGCGGTGGGGCCTATTTGATCGTCTCTGGATGGCTGCGCGGTGGCCATGACCAGTCCTCTCCAACGTCTCCCACGTACGGCTCCCACCATCGCGAGGAGCACCTCAACCGTCAGCCCCCACGACTCCGGCTGAGAGTCTTCGCCCGGTCACCCAACGTACACCCGCACGCAGGCACGTCAAACAAGCGCCTACCGTTTACTGGCCATGCCCGAACGACTACTCTTGGCTGCGCGATACCCGCAGCGCCCGCTCTACCACACTCTGTGAGGCCTCGATGTCCGATACCGACGCCCCGACGGTCACCGCCGACGCGCCCGTAGAAATCGATACGACCAAGGCGAGCATCGCCAGGGTCTATGACGCCTTTCTGCACGGAAAGGACAATTACGAAGTCGACCGCGAGGTGTTTCGCAGGGTTTCCGAGGTCGCGCCGGAGGCCGCACAGCTCGCCTGGGACAACCGCGAGTTCCTGATACGTGCGCTGCGCTTCGTCGCTGGGCAGGCAGGCATCAAGCAGTACCTGGACTGCGGCTCCGGCCTGCCGACGGCGGAGAACACCCACCAGGTCGTGCAACGCATCCAGCCGGACGCACGGGTGGTGTATGTGGACAACGACCCGGTGGTGCTCGCCCACGGGCGAGCGCTGCTCGAGGAGAACGACAACACCCACTTCGTCGCGGCCGACATCTTCCGGCCGAAGGAGATCCTCGACAACGAGACGGTGCGCAAGCACATCGACTTCTCCCAGCCGCTGGCGCTGCTGCAGGTGGGGACGCTGCACCACTACGATGACGAGCGCCCGCCGCAGGACATCATGGCCGAGTACATCGACGCGCTGCCATCGGGCTCGTATGTGCTGCTCGCGCACTTCTTCGATCCGGAGGAAGGCGAGTACAGCGCGCTGGCGCGAAGGATGGAAGACGTCTTCGTGCACAGCCCGATGGGATCCGGCGTTTTCCGCACTCGCGCGGAGATCGAGGGTATGTTCGCCGGCCTTGAGATGGTCACGCCTGGCGTGGAACTCTGCGCGCGGTGGTGGCCGGACGGTCCGCAGCTCAACTCGCTCGACCAGGTGCAGTACTGCATCGTCGGCGGGGTAGGGCGCAAACCCTGACCGCTCGCCGACCATCGCTGACGCGGATGCTTCCCGCGTTGCCCCATCCAGCACAATAGGTACGTGGATCCGAATACCCCGAGCGTGCGGATCGGCGGCTATGTCGCCGATCCGCCGGTGGTGCTCGCCCCGATGGCGGGCATCACCAACATCTCGTTCCGGCTTCTCTGCCGCGAGTTCGGAAGCCCGGCGGCGCTCTATGTCTGCGAGATGATCACAACGCGGGCGCTGGTCGAGCGGGACCGGCACACCATGCACATGATCAGCTTCGATCCGCGGGAGCGCCCTAGGTCGATGCAGCTCTACGGGGTAGACCCGCAGACCATGGCCCAAGCCGTCCGGATGATCGTCGACGAGGATCTCGCGGACCACATCGACATGAACTTCGGCTGCCCGGTACCCAAGGTGACCCGGCGCGGCGGCGGTGCGGCACTGCCCTACAAGCGGCGGTTGTTCGCGGCGATCGTGCGAGCGGCGGTGACCGAGGCCGCGCCCGCAGGCATTCCGGTGACGGTGAAATTCCGCGTTGGCATCGACGAAGCGCACCACACCTACCTCGACGCCGGTCGGATCGCTGAGTCGGAAGGCGCGTGTGCGGTCACGCTGCACGCTCGCACCGCGGCGCAGCGGTACTCCGGCGAGGCCGACTGGTCGGCGATCGCCAGGCTGAAGGAAGCCGTGAGCACCATCCCGGTGTTCGGTAACGGCGATATCTTCGCCGCTACCGACGCACTCAAGATGGTCGAGCAGACCGGCTGCGACGGCGTGGTAGTAGGTCGCGGCTGCCTCGGCAGGCCTTGGCTGTTCCGTGAGCTGGCGGCCGTATTCGCCGGCGAGCCGATACCGGATGGACCCACCCTTGGCGAGGTGGCAGATGTGCTACGGCGGCACGGCGAACTGCTCGTTGAGCACTACCGGCACTTCCCCGACGCTGCCGCAGCTGCCGACGCCGAGTTCCGTGGCGTGCGCGACCTGCGCAAACACATGTCGTGGTACCTGCGTGGTTTCCCGGTCGGCTCCCAGCAACGGCAGCGATTCGGGCTGGTGAGCAGCCTCGCCGAGCTGGACGATCTACTGGCCGCCCTGGACCACAGCGCGCCGTTCCCTGCCAAGGCGGAGGGTCCGAGGGGGCGGCAGGGCTCGCCGTCGAAGGTGGCACTGCCGCAAGGCTGGCTCGCCGACCCCGAGGACGGCGCCGTGCCGGAATCCGAGGACATGCACTCCGGTGGCTGACCGCCGGGGAAGCAGCCCGCGGTTTCCCGCGCTGCTGATACCGCTCGCGGCAGTGGCACTGCTCACCGGATGTAGCTCGAACGACCACGGCTCAGCGGTGCACGGCAGCCATCACCGGCCAACCTCGGCCGACAGGGCGCTCATCCGCGGCTATT
>JBOHEL010000504.1:0-3809 GCA_050700995.1 Sciscionella sp.
AGGTGGCCGTAGTCCGGCTCGTCGACGCCCATCATCTGCTGCATCACCGGCGAGGACAGCCCCACCTTGTGCCCGTACACCGTGGCGCCCGCCGCGCGGCGCCGCGCGATGTTCACCAGCTGGATCTCGTATGCGTCGGTGACGTCGATGTTCTCGAAGGACTCGGTCAGCGGCGCGATAGGCGCCCGGTCACGCTCGGCGGCCCACAGCCTCTCCGCCGCGTCCCGGCGCTGCTGCGTGCTGAGCATCCGCAACTCCTGTGATCCGTCACCGTTGGTTCGCCACCCAGCTTCCACGGCGGCACCCGGCCGCGCGGCGACGATCCCGGTCACCGGGAGCCGCCCTCCCAGTGACCGGTTCGCCTAGCTCAGCCGACCGGGCCGGCCGTGCGAAGGTCCTGACCGGCGGGAGCCGCGAGGGCCTCGTCCTCGAGGAGGCCGCCCTGGGCCGGCGTGCGGCCGTGCTTCATCAGCAGGACGATCACCACGGCGATCACCCCGATGATCCCGGCCCACAGGTAGGACTGGGTGAACGCGGCATCGCTGTAGATGACCGCGTGCGATGCCGGCAGCTCCATCCGGACGTGCCCGCTCATGATCGCGCCGGTGACGGTGACGCCGGCCGCCGAGGCGAGCAGAGCGGTGACACCCGCGATGCCGTTGCCGGTGCCGCCCATCCGCTCCGGGAGGGCATCCTGCAGCAGGTTGGCGTTGGAGGAGTGCAGGAAGCCGACCGCGAACCCCGCGATGAAGCTCATGATCGCGACCTCCCACTGCACGGTGAACATCCGCGAGCCGAGGAACATCACGACGAGGTAGCAGCAGGCGGATGCCAGCAGGACCTGCCGCGCGCCGATCTTCTTGGACAGGTAACCGCCGAACGGCCCAACAAACATGCCCACCACGCCCAGCGGGAACGTCCACACCGCCAGCTGCAGCGCGGAGAGCCCCACGCCATAGGTGTTGCCCGCCACGTGCGGAGTCTCGAACATCGTCGGCGACAGCAGGGCGTGCGCGTTCATCATGTAGGACACCAGCCCCACCGCGACCACGGTGGGTAGGAATCGCCGCCCGACCAGCACACGCATGTCGATCAGCGGTTCGCGCACACGCAGTTCCCTGACCACGAAGGCCGCCAGCAGCACGAGGCCGATGCCGATACCGCCGAGGGTGCTGGCAGAGCCCCAGCCCCAGCTGTTGCCCTTGCCGACCGTCACGAGCAGGACCCCGAGGCTGACCCCGAGCAGCACCGCGCCCAGCACGTCGAACGAGGACTTCACCCGCACGTGGCTCTCCGGAACCAGCGCGGCGTGCAGCGGGATCAGGATGCCGACGTAGATGACCATGAACCAGAACACGCCGCGGAAGCCGAAGCTGTCGATCAGCCAGCCTGCCAGGAACGGCCCCGCGACCGCGCCCATGCCGATCCCGGTGACCACCGAACCCAGCGCGATCGGCACGACCGACCGCGGGACGACGTCCCGGACCAGCGCGTAGGAGATGCTGACGATCCCGACCAGGCCGCCCTCGAGGATGCGCCCCACCAGCATCAGCGCGAACGAGTTCGTCATTGCGCACAGCACGCTGCCCAGTACGAACACGCCACCGAGAAGCAGAATGATCCGTTTCTTGCCGTACCGGTCCGCGGCCTTGCCCGCCAGCGGCAGGACGACCGCGCCGGCCAGCGTCACCACCGAGGCGAGCTGTGCGACGTTCAGCGTCCGGAAGTGCGCCGCCATTCCCGGCAGCGCCGGGTACACCATGAGAATCTCGAACGTCGCGATCTCGGAAAGCAAGATGATCAGCGCGCACACCAGCGCGATGCGCTTACGGGGAACCACACCGTCTGACGGGTTCAGGTCGAGTGCCATACCGGTCCTTCTTCACAGGAAAATGCGATGGCCGTGGAGAACCTCAGCGGGACACGGGATTTCCGCTCACCGCACGCGAGGCCGGAACATGGGCGTGAGCGTAATCACGCCCATGGGGCGCTCCCGGCACCGTCCCGCTGAGCGGAAGAACGGAGTCGATTTGGTACCGACCCGAATCGGAAGTAGCCCGGCGTGCAGGTCGAGCGGCTGAGGCAGCCGGGCTGCTTCGAACCGATCAGCACTCCAGGTCACCGTCCGACCACGCCGGTAGGCCATGGCACGGCCTGCTCGAGCTGCCTGGCGAGCCGCAGCAGCAGCGCCTCCCCGCCGATCGGGGCGACGAACTGCGCGCCTAGCGGAAGGCCGGAGCCGTCGAGGCCGGAGGGCACGGACATGCCGGGCTGCCCGGTGAGGTTGAAGATCGAGGTGAAGGCGCTGTAGGTGGTGCCGGCGGAGTACATGGTCTCCGGCCGCGTGGTATCCAGCGTTCCCAGCGTCGGGGTCGGTGCGGCCAGCGTCGCGGTGAGCAGCAGGTCGTACTCGCCGTAGAACCGGCCGATGTCCCAGCTGGCCTGCTCCGCGGCCGCCAGCGCCCGCACGACGTCCGCGGCGCCCATCGTCCTGCCGTGCTCGAGCAGCACCCTGGTGAACGGCTCGAGATCGTCCTCGCGCAGCTCGCGGCCGAGCTCGGCCAGCCGCCGGTCCACGGTGGCCACCAGGTTCGCCGCCATCAGCGCCGCCGCGGCCGCGGTCCCCTGCGTCGCGTCGTAACCGGGTGCGGCCTCGACGAGCTCGTGGCCGAGCGAGGCGCAGGTCGCCGCGGCACGCTCGACCGCCGCCGCGCACTGCGGGTCGGCGGCCAGCCCGCTGCCCGCGGTGGTGGTGTAGCCGATCCGCAGCGTGCCAGGCGGCGTGTCCACCTCGGTGGCGTAAGCGCGGGCGCGGTCGGGAACGCCGAACGGCGCGCCGGGGTACGGCACGCTGGCGATGTCCAGCAGCGTGGCGCTGTCGCGGACCGTCCTGGTGAGAGCGTGGTGAACGGACAGCGGGTTGGCCATGCTCACCGGCCGTGGCGCGGTCGGCACGCGGCCGCGGCTGGGCTTGAGCCCGAACAGCCCGCACATCGCGGCGGGGATGCGGATCGAACCGCCGCCATCGCTGGCGTGCGCCACGGGCACCATTCCGGCGGCCACCGCGGCGGCCGATCCCCCGCTCGACCCGCCGGGGCTGTGGGTCGGCCGCCACGGGTTGCGGGTGGGGCCGTACAGCGCGGGCTCGGTGCTGGCGTTCTTGCCGAACTCCGGGGTGTTGGTGGTGCCGAGCACCACCATGCCGGCCCGCCGGTAGCGGGCGACGATCTCGCTGTCGGCCTTGGCGAGGTGATCGGCGAACAGCCGGCTGCCACCGGTGGCGGGCAGCCCGGCGACATCCGTGTCGAGGTCCTTGACCAGGGTCGGAACGCCCCGCAGCGGCCCGTCCGGCAGCCCGGCGGCCACCTCGGCGAGCGCCTCCTCGAACCGGGTGTGCACCACCGCATTCAGCTCGGGGTTGCGCGCCTCGATGCGGGCGATCGCGGCCTCGACCGCCTCCCTCGCGCTGAGCTCCCCCGCGCGGATGCGCTCCGCGAGACCGACCGCGTCGTCCAGTCCATCGTCCATGTCCCGTGCTCCCTCACTACTCCGTCGCGACCGTGCGTGCGCGCTCGACCCATGCCCTGCTGACGAGGAAGTTGACCTGCGCCATCAGCGAGGGATCGGCCGCAGCCCGCCGCTCGAAGACTTCCACGTAACACTGCCGCGAGGCGCCGTCGTCCCGGTCTGCGAGAAACGCCCATGCCGCGAGGTGCCCGGGCAGCGGCAGGTCGTGCTCGGCCAGCTCGCGCGCCCTGGCAACGAGCGCGTCGACGCCGCCGGCGAGCCGCAGCCTGGCGACGATCTCC
>JBOHEL010000505.1:0-3806 GCA_050700995.1 Sciscionella sp.
GCGGTCGACCTTCCCCTGCACATCGACACTTCGGATCAGCCACTTCCCGGACCCGCGGACAAGACGCTACGCCGGACCGGTTGACAACAGAAGGGAGCGACTTGACTCACGTTGAAACCGTGCCGGGAGCCCGGCGGTATGACGCAACACTGGGCCGCACGTCATGAAGGGAGAGACACTCGCGCGAGTCGGACCACCAGATCGTGGTGATGGTGCGCGCCAGCACCCAGCACGTTCCCGCGTTCGCGATGCTCGTCCGCCACGACGTTCCAGCCCCCGCGCTCGACGGCCAGGGCGCGCACATCGTCGGGGCTGACGTAGTCATCGGGGTCGTATCCCTGTTCCAGGGCATGGTCGCGGTCGACGTCGGCATGGTGGACCACCAACAGCGTGCCGCCGGGCGCCACCAGTCCGAGGAGCCGCTGCTCGGCCTCGGCGGTCGGCGTGCGCAGCAGCGCGGGATACATGGCGCTGACCAGGTCGTACGCCGCATCCGCCAGCGGGGCATCGAGGAGTCCCGCGGTGACGCCCTCCACTTGCACACCAGCCTCGGCGGCCAACGTCTTGGTGTGCTCCACCGCCTTGGCTGAGATGTCCAGCGCAGTCACCTGCCAGCCCTGACGCGCCAGCCACACTGAGTCCGCGCCCTCGCCACACCCCACGTCAAGGGCGCGACCCGAGTCGAGCTCCGCGACCTCTGCGAGGAGCGCCCCATTCGGGTTACCGCTCCAGATCCGATCGCCGGAATAACGCTCATCCCAATCCGCAGCAGAGTGGGGCTGGTGGACTGCGCCATGCTCGCTCATGCGGCCAGTCTGCCCGAACGAGTCGCCGCTCCGGTCGTGTGCGCGTACGCCCCTTCGCCGGTCAGGAGTCAGCGCCTTGATCTCGGTAGTTTCGCTTGCCTTCTCGCGGCGGACAGATGCACCCCAAGCGGGCGGAACGTCCCGGAGGGACGTCAGCCGTTGCCCAGCCCCCACGAGTAGCTTCCGGTAGTCCAGTTCTGGGTGGCATGGAAGGAGTATCCGGACACCGTCCCGTCGTTGTTCTTCTTGTTCACTGCGAGGCAGCTGAAGGTGGTGGTCAATGCTGTGAGGTCGTCGGTTGACCCACCTCCGAGGGGGTCGCAGGTGGAGGACAAGATGGGACCATCGAGCACGCCGGAAGCAACATCCTTGCGGGCGTCCTTGGTGATCGACTGCTCCATCTGTTGGACCGCAGCGTGTCGATCTTGACGCTCAGCATTGTCGGAGGCCCTCTTCGCAGCTCGCTCTCGAGCGGCCACAGCCTGGGCCTTGGCTTTCGCCTTCGCGAGCTTGGCGGCTCTCGCATCCGCAGCCGCCTGGGCTGTCTTGGCGGCATGGTTGTGTCGGACCTTCGCCACGGCTCCGGTTGTTCCTGCACCAAGTACTACGGCGGCGACGACCGCGCCAACGATTATCTTGGTCCGCCTGGAAATCCCCCTGCGCTGGTACGAACGGCCGCAGTTTGGGCAGAAGTCTCCGGTGCTCGCGGACTGAACGCTGCACTTGCTGCAGACTCTGGTCAGTACCCGTTCCTGTCCCTCGTCCTGAATCATGGCCGGAGGGTACGGACGAGACAGGCGGCTTCGTGGCGAATTGCGAAATGCGGGGCCTGATGACAGCCGATCGACGCGCCATCACCCGGCGGTATGACGCGGCTGCTGACGCGGCGAAATGCAGCGTCTTTGTGCTACCCAACCGTCACGGGTGGTGGCCACACTGGGGCCATGACTCGCGACGAGGTCTTGGCGATCTGTCTCAGGCTGCGGGGGGCCGAGGAGACCTACCCGTTCGGAGAAGAAGTCGCGGTGATCAAGGTCTGCGGCAAGATGTTCGCGCTGGTGCCGCTCCTCGAGGAGCCTGGGTCGGTCAACCTCAAGTGCGACCCCGCGCAGGCGCTCGAGCTGCGCGAGGCGTACCCCGGGATCCGACCCGGCTACCATCAGAACAAGCGGCACTGGAACACCATCGACCTCGACGGCTCGGTCGAAGACGACGTCGTGCGCGGCCTCATCGCGGACTCCTACGACCTGGTCGTTGCGGGGCTGCCGCGTTCGATCCGCGCGGAGCTGGCGTCGAACTGACCGTGGACGGAAGCGGGAATGACGCAGTCGCAGGGCGGATAAGCATCACGGCAATGGACTGCGGCGGCTCTTGGCTGACGTTACGAGGCCTGCCTCGCGCGGCGGCGTAGCATCGCCTCACGGAGCCGTTCAGGCTCCCTCTCAGAGAGATGTCCCATGAGCGACAAGTCGCCGCGGCAGAGCATGTCGAAGAAGTCCGGTAAGTCCATTAAGGAGAAGCGCGCCGAGAAGCGCAGCAAGGGGTCTGAGGAGACCCTCTCCGACAAGATCCACCCGACGAAGAAGAAGTGACGCTTCTGCGGCTCGGTGTGATTGGCTCGTCGGCGAAGGAGAACGAGCACCGGCTGCCGCTTCATCCCGAGCACATCCCGGATCTGGACGCCGATCTTCGGGCGCGCATCACCCTTGAGCACGGGTACGGCGCGCGGTTCGGCGCCGCCGACGCGTCTCTCGGCGAACACGTGGCCGGGTTTGCCTCGCGTGCGGAGATCCTGGCGGACTCGGATGTGGTGCTGCTCCCAACGCCGCAGCACGCAGATGTCGCGGCGCTGGGTCCCGGGCAGGTTCGTGGGGGTGGCCGCACTGTGTCCAGGATCCCGAGCTCACACAGCTCGCGATCGAGCGACAGCTGACCCTGATCGCCTTCGAGTCCATGAACCACCTGCCCGAGACGGCACTGTGGGGCTGCATGTGTTTCACAAGAACAACGAGCTCGCCGGGTACTGCTCGGTGCTACACGCTTTGCAGCTGGCCGGGCTGACCGGTGACTACGGTCGCCGATTGAGCGCGGTGGTGATCGGGTTCGGTGCGACTGCCCGAGGCGCGGTGACCGCCCTCAACGCGCACGGTGTGCACGAGGTCACGGTGTTGACCAACCGGGGCGTGGCGCGGTGGGCTCTCCGATCCACTCGGTGCGGATCCGGCAGTTCGATCACGAGCCGGACGGTGAGCACCTGAGCCACGTGATTACCGAGCGGGGCCGTGAACCGCTCCCGGCCTTCTTGGCGGAACGTGACATCGTCGTCAACTGCACCCTGCAGGACACCGCTCACCCACTCGTGTACCTCCACACGGAGGACCTGGCTGGTTTCCGCCCGGACAGTGTCATCGTCGATGTCTCCAGCGACCTGGGCATGGGCTTTAGCTGGGCGCATCCGACGTCCTTTGAGGAGCCGACCTCCGAAGTGGGTGAGAGCATCCTCTACTACGCGGTGGACCACATCCCGTCGTACCTGTGGAGCTCAGCGACCTGGGAGAACAGCAACGCGCTGATCCCGTTCCTGCGGCCGGTACTCGAAGGCCCCACCTCGTGGGACGCCGACGAGACGTTGAGCCGGGCGATCGAGATCCGCGAAGGCCGCGTGCTCAATCCCAGGATCCTCGCCTTCCAGGGGCGGGCGAAGGATCCACCGTACGCTCGGGCCTGAAGTTGCCGCGATGCCCGCGCCAGGGACGTGCACCTGACGTACGCCGATGTTGACCCCGCCGCAGCGGAGTAGTCGCCGGACCCGGAATGTGTGGCTGCCGGGGATGGATTCGCGGCGGAGCGACTGTCCCTGTGCCGCCGCGCGGTGGATATCGGGTTCGACGGGTCAGTGAGTCATCGACGATTCTGCTGCGCAGGGGTGTACCTGACAAGTGGGTCCCACGAACTCCGGTCCGGGGTGTCAGGAGAGCGCCTCGGGAGGAAGGTGTCCCG
>JBOHEL010000506.1:0-3789 GCA_050700995.1 Sciscionella sp.
GTGGCGTCGGGACGGTCGCCACGGTGCAACTGTTCACCGACTACCTGACAAGGCTGATGCGGTACTGCGAATTCATGAAGCGCGTGGTGCCGATGCACGACGACCTGTTCGACTTCTTCTACCAGGCGCTGCCTGGCTACGAGCAGGTCGGGCAGCGGCGGGTGCTGCTGGGCTGCTGGGGCAGTCTCAACGATCCGGAGTACTGCGATTTCACGTACCGGAACATGAACGACTGGGGCCACAAGATGTTCGTGACCCCCGGCGTCGTGGTGGACGGCAAGTTGGTGACCAACAACCTGGTCGACATCAATCTCGGCATCCGGATCCTGCTCGGCAGCTCCTTCTACGAGGATTGGGGCGACCAGGAGCGCTTCGTGACACAGGATCCCCTCGGGAACCCGGTCGATCAGCATCACCCGTGGAACCAGCACACCATCCCGCGACCGCAGAAGCGGGACTTCGACAACAAGTACTCTTGGGTGATGTCGCCGCGCTGGTTCGACGGCACGGACCACCTGGCGCTCGATACCGGTGGCGGTCCGATCGCGCGGCTGTGGTCGACCGCGCTGTCGGGTCTTGTGGACATCGGCGGCTATGTCAAGTCGACCGGGCACAGCGTGGTCATCAACCTGCCGAAGACGCTGACCAAGCCGGAGAAGACGTTCGAATGGCGCATTCCACAGTGGAGTAACGCGATCGAGCGCAACCGCGCCCGCACCTACTTCCAGGCGTACGTGGCCGCGGCTGCTGTGCATTTCTGCGAGCAGGCGCTCATGGAGATCCACGCCGGGCACACCAAGACGTGGGAGCCGTTCAAGGTTCCAGACGAGGCGATCTCCTGCGGCTTCACCGAAGCGGTCCGCGGTGTGCTCTCCCACCACATGGTGATCAGAGGCGGCAAGATCGCCAACTACCACCCGTACCCGCCGACGCCGTGGAACGGCAGCGTGCGCGACATCTACGGCACTCCGGGCCCCTACGAGGACGCGGTACAGAACACGCCGATCTTCGAGGAGAACACGCAGGAGAACTTCAAGGGTATCGACATCATGCGCGCGGTCCGCAGCTTCGATCCCTGCCTGCCGTGCGGCGTGCACATGTACGACGGCGATGGGGAGGTGCTCGACAAGCTGCATACCCCGCACGCGTTTTCGATGGGTGGCTTCGATGACTGACTGACACCACCGATGCGGACACACAACAGAGAGGACCGGCGCTGTGGGACAGAAGCAGGATGCGCGTTCGGTAGGTGCGCGGGTGGAGGAGTTGCTCGACGCGCTCAGCGCGAGCGGCGACGCGGCCGCCACCAGTACCGCCGAGGAACTCGTGCGTACCTTGATGGAGTTCTACGGTGCCGGTCTCGCCAGGATCGTCGAGTTGATCGGCACGACGCCCGACGGCGAGGCGCTGCTGCGCCAGCTCACCGGCGACAAGCTGGTCGGTGGGCTGCTGGTGCTGCACGAACTGCATCCCGAAGGCACGGAAGACCGCGTCCGTGGTGCGCTGGAGAAGGTGCGGCCCTACCTCGGTTCCCATTCCGGGGACGTCGAGTTGCTCGATGTCGATGACGAGGACGTCGTGCATCTGCGGCTGGAAGGCAGCTGTCACGGCTGCCCATCGTCCATGGTCACCGTGAAGCTGGCGATCGAGCAGGCGATCGAGGCCGCGGCTCCGGAGATCGTCAGGGTGGAAGTGGACGGCGTCGTCGAGGAGCAGCCGAGGGGGCCGGGCGGGCGCCCGCTGCTGCCACTGCGTGCCGCATCGGCCACCGAACAGGAGCCCGTCGAGGAAGCGCGGCAGGACACCGCCGCATGGGTTGATCTCGACGATATCGACGGGCTGCGCTCGGGGTCCCTCGTCGCGACCAGGCTGGCGGGGACCGCCGCGGTGGTGTGCAAGGTCGACGGTGATCTGTATGCCTACCGTGACCACTGCCCGGGGTGCGCCACCCCATTGGCATCCGGCTCACTCGCCGGCAGGCTTTTGAGCTGCGGCTCGTGCGGCAGGCGCTACGATGTGCGGCTCGCGGGCAGGGCCGAGGGAGGCGCGGGCACCGCGCACCTGGATCCGCTGCCGTTGCTGGTCGATGGCGGGCAGGTACGGGTGGCCGTGCCCGCGGGGGCAGCACCGTGACCTCCGGGCTGCGCCGGTTCCTTACCGCCGAGGACGTCGGCCCGCAGGCGCCAGCGGTGCCGTGCTGCGAGATGTGCGGTGAACCCCTCGGCAGTACACACGGGCACATCGTCGACATCGAAAACCGGTCCATCCTCTGCGGGTGCAGGGCGTGCTACCTGCTGTTCACTTCGGACGGTTCGGGTGGCCACCGGTTCGCCGCGATTCCGGAGCGCTACCGTCACGATCCGCACTTCGCGATGGACCAGTCCACATGGGACTCGATCGGGATACCGGTGAGGATGGCGTTCTTCTTTCACAACTCCCAGCTGGGGACGATGGCGGCGTTCTATCCGAGCCCGGCCGGAGCGACTGAGTCCTTGCTCCCGCTGGAAGAATGGCAGCAGGTGGTCGCGGACAACCCGGAGTTCGCCGAGACCGCGCCCGACGTGGAAGCCATGCTCGTCAACCGGACCGACGACGGTTTCGAATGCTTCGGCGTGCCGATCGACGCGTGTTACCGGCTCGTCGGGTTGGTGAAGCTGAACTGGCGGGGGTTCGACGGCGGCAGCGAGGCGTGGCAGCGAATCGACGGCTTCTTCGACGAGCTGCGGCAGCGTAGTAAGACGGTCGGGGGCCACGATGGCTGAGTTCAGCTTCGACTGCGTCGACGTGGCGCCGCAACGCTATGCCGCAGGCCCGACCCTGCTCTTCAGGTTGCGGGTAGCGGAGTTGAGCGGGATCGCCATCCACGCAATCGCGCTGCGGTGCCAGATCAAGATCGAGCCGCAGCGCCGCCGCTACGACGAGGAGGACGCGGAGCTGCTCAACAACATCTTCGGCGACCGCTCGCGGTGGGGCCAGACGCTCAAGCCGATCCATTTCAGCACGGTGTCCACTATGGTCTCCAGCTTCACCGGGTCAATCGATGTCGAACTGCCTGTTCCGTGCAGCTATGACCTTGAGGTCACATTAGGGCAGTACTTCCACGCGCTGCGTGAGGGCGTGGTGCCGATGGTGCTGATGTTCTCCGGCACGGTGTTCGGGAAGGGGGAGAACGGGTTCTGGGTTGAGCAAGTGCCCTGGCACCACGACGCTTCCTACCGGATGCCCGTCTCGGTCTGGCGGGAGATGATGGACATGCACTTCCCCGCATCGGCGTGGCTGCGGCTGAGCCGGTCCACGGTGGACACGTTGGAACGTTACAAAGCCGCGCGTGCTATCCCGACCTGGGACGCCGTGCTGGAAACGCTGCTGGCTGACGCGGGGGAGCGTGTGCGAGGATGACCGCGCAGTTGGATATGGCGAAGGCGGTTGCCGATGCCGTGCTGTACGAGGGATACCTGCTCTACCCGTACCGCGCATCTTCGGCGAAGAACCAGTCGCGCTGGCAGTTCGGGGTACTCATGCCGCCGTCCTATGCGGACTCCGGCACCGGTGAGCACGACTTCGCGCGCACCGAATGCCTGCTGGAAGCCGAAGCCGACACCGTGCTGCATGCCAGGGTGCGTTTCCTGCAGGTGCAGTCGCGGACCGTTGAAGAACCAGCGCCCGGCGGTGAGTTCCGGCGGGTCGATTCGCTGCGCGTCGGTGAGCGCGAGTACCTGCCGTGGGATGAGGCCGTCGAGCGCTCGGCCGACCTCGTGGTGACCGTCGCCGAGTTGCTCGACGTCGACC